>URVO01000198.1 GCA_900551335.1 uncultured Phascolarctobacterium sp. | reverse complement strand
TACGGCATTTTTATTTTATAAGGCCAGACGCTATGATATTCGAGGGAAAAAGTACTTGGAAAGCTCTGCTAAATATTATCTTGTTGATAGCGGTATGCGCTTTGCAGTTTTAGGCAGCCGTAATTTGGATTATGGACGAGTTTATGAAAACATAGTTTATTTAGAGTTGCTAAGGCGTGGCTATGATGTTTATGTGGGTAAGCTTTATAATAAGGAAGTTGATTTTGTAGCTAAGCAGGGCAGCGAGCTGCTTTATATACAAGTTAGTGATGATATTTCGCGGAGCGAAACAATGGAGCGTGAATGTGATAGTTTGTTAAAAATAAAAGATGCTTATCCTAAAATTATTTTGGCAAGAACTAAGCATGAAGCATATACATATAATGGTATTATTGTCTATGATATAGCAAGATGGCTAGTAAATAAAAAAACGCCTTTCAAAAAATGAAAAAGATTTAAGTTTGGAAAGATCTTCTAGCAGCTTAGCTTTTTGCCAGCCGCAAAAATTTATGCTACAATATGATATTAGAAAAGCAGAGTGATTTACAAGGAGCATTAACGCAATGACAGCAAAAATCATTATTGGGGCAACTGAAGACGAAACGCGTATGGGACTGGTGCAGAACGGACGCTTGCTGGAGTATCTTGTGGAACGCAAGGAGGAGCAGCACCTTGTGGGCAGTATTTTTAAGGGAAGAGTATGCAACGTGGTGCGTGGCATTCAGGCTGCCTTTGTGGATATAGGCTTGGAGCAGAATGCCTTCCTCTATTTAGGCGAGAAGTCGAGTGTAACTGAGGGGCAGAGCCTTGTGGTGCAGATTTCTAAGGATGCACGCGGCACGAAGGGACCGACGGCGACGCGCGAGCTGACGCTGCCGGGACGCTATGTGGTGCTTTTGCCTCAGGCGGATTACGTGGGAATTTCGCGCAAGATTACCGATAAGGAGGAGCGCGAGCGCCTGAACATGATTTGCGAGGGCGTGCGTCCTGAAGGCATGGGCATCGTGGTGCGCACGGCGGCGACCGGTGTGGCACGCGAGCTGCTGGAGCGTGATGTGCAGGAGCTGGCGGCTGACTGGCGCGTGCTGGCAGCACGCGAGCGTGTGGCGAAGGCGCCCTGCCTGCTGCGACGTGAGCTGGACCTGCCTATCCGTATTGTGCGCGACTATCTGCGTCCGGAGCTGACGGAAATCGTGATTGATAATCTGCCGATTTATAAACGTGTGGAGGAGCTTTTGGCGGAGATGCCGCAGGCGCGCGATATCAAGGTGACGTTGTATCAGGGGCTGGAGGATATTTTTGCTTATAACAAGCAGAGCGAGGCCATTGCCGCTATCAGTGACAGGCAGGTGACGCTGCCGAGCGGCGGCTATCTTGTCATTGACCATACAGAGGCGATGACAGTCATTGATGTCAACAGCGGCCGCTTCAGCGGACGCGAGAATCTGGAAGAGACGATTATGCAGATTAACCGCGAGGCGGCGCTGGAGATTGCACGCCAGCTGCGGCTGCGCGATATCGGCGGTATTATAGTAGTAGATTTTATTGATATGCACACCCAGATGCATAAGCGCGAGATTTTGAATGCGCTGCAGCAGGCACTGGCCGGCGACAAGATGCATCCGAAGGTGCAGGATATTACGGTGCTGAATCTTGTAGAGATTACACGCAAGAAGTCGCGCCAGAATTTGTCGAGCGTGCTCTATGCTCCGTGCCCCGTCTGCGAGGGGAGCGGACGCGTGCAGAGCAGGGAAACGCTGGCGCTGGAAATCAAGCGCCGTCTGCGCACGCTGCTCAAGCGGCGCACAAGCTCGAAGAGCCTTTTAATCGTTGCCAATCCTTGGCTGGCAGAGTGGCTGGCAGGCAAGGATATCCGCGCATGGGAGCGTGAGCTGGCCTGCTCGCTGAAGCTGGAGAGCGATGCGGCGCTGCATGTCGAAAGTTTTATGATTTTAGATAATAGTGGTGTTGACAAATAGCCTTGTATAAGGTAAAATATTCCAGTATGGACTGAATGGTCCGTCCCCAACCGCGCAGAGAGGTTCAGAAAAACCCCTGAGCATCAGGGTACCGTATTTGGCGAGTCTATCATTAAGGGAGGTGCAATAGATGTACGCAATTATCAAAACCGGCGGCAAACAATACCGCGTAAGCGAAGGCGAAACCCTGCAAGTTGAAAAACTGAACGCAGAAGTTGGCGCTGAAGTTGTTTTTGAAGAAGTTCTGACCGTTGTAAATGATGCTGATGTTAAGATTGGCAAGCCCGTAGTTGAAGGCGCTAAAGTTGTTGCTAAAGTTGTTGAACACGGCAAAGCAGACAAAATTTTCGTTTTCAAATACAAAGCTAAATCCAACTACCGTAAACGTCAAGGTCATCGTCAACCGTTCACCACTGTTGAAATCACCGCTATTAACGCATAATTTTTATGGTAAGTGTTGATTTGTTCAGGGATAAGCAGGGTATGATTACTGGCTATAAGGTTAGCGGTCATGCCGGTTACAGTGAGGAAGGCTCAGACATTGTCTGCAGTGCCGTTTCCGCACTGACGCAGGCGCCCTTGCTTGGCTTGGAAAAACATTTGAAGCTCAAGCCGTCCTATGTCGTTAATCAGGAGGACGGAATTTTAGAGGTAGCATTGAACAGTGCGCCTAATGACCTGACCGAGGCTATATTGCAAACCATGGTATATGGAGTGGAATCAATAGCGCGTCAGTGTCCGCAATATGTTCGCATCAAAGAACATAGGAGGTGAAAGTAATGTTTGAAATTATTCTGCAATTACATGCACATAAAAAAGGTACTGGTAGCTCCCACAACGGTCGTGACTCTAACGCACAACGTCTGGGTACCAAAGCACATGACAGCCAGCTGGTAACTGCCGGCAGCATCATCGTTCGTCAACGCGGTACCAAATTCCACCCGGGCAACAATGTTGGCATGGGTAAGGATTACACCATCTACGCTAAAGTTGAAGGTCGCGTTAAATTTG
>URVO01000197.1 GCA_900551335.1 uncultured Phascolarctobacterium sp. | reverse complement strand
CCTTGTTGGAGGCTGAGAGGGCTGCCGGGCAGCTAAAATAGGGTGGTACCGCGTAGAAGATTGTTCTCCGCCCCTAGTATCTATGTAATACTGGGGACGGAGATTTTTTTTCGACTGGCAAATAAGTGCCATCTGCTTCAGAATGGCTCACAGGGTGATTTGCACAGTCGCAAAGAGTTTAGGAGGAATTTACAATGCAGCAAGAAAAAAAATATATTCCCTTTAATCCGGTCGTCTTGAAGGACCGCGAGTGGCCTGACAAAACTATTACTAAAGCGCCGATTTGGTGCAGCGTTGACCTGCGCGATGGCAATCAGGCACTGGTGACACCGATGGGCATTCCTGAGAAGCTCAAATTTTTCCATACGCTGATTGACTGCGGCTTCAAAGAAATTGAAGTGGGCTTTCCCTCTGCCTCCGAAACGGAGTACGAAATTCTGCGCACGCTTATCGAGGGCGGTCATATTCCTGACGACGTAACGGTGCAGGTGCTGGTGCAGGCTCGCGAGGAGCTGATTCGCAAAACCTTTGAGGCTGTACGCGGTGCGAAGAATGTCATCATTCACTTCTACAATTCCACCTCTACCTTGCAGCGTAAGGTTGTTTTCGGTAAGGATATGGAGGGCATTACAAAGATTGCCGTGGAGGGCGCTAAGCTTATCCGTCAGCTGACGGAGGAGGAGGTCGCACGCAGCGGCATGAATATCCGCTACGAATATTCTCCTGAAAGCTTTACCGGTACAGAGATTGATTTCTCTGTAGCTATCTGCGAGGCAGTGATGCAGGAAATGGGCGCGACGAAGGAGAACCCGATTATCCTCAACCTGCCCTCGACCGTAGAGATGTGTACGCCGAATACTTATGCTGACCAGATTGAATATTTCTGCCGTCATATAAAAAACCGCGAGGCAGCGATTATCAGCGTGCATCCGCATAATGACCGCGGCACGGGCGTTGCCTGCGCTGAGCTGGCGCTGCTGGCTGGTGCAGACCGCATTGAAGGTACGCTGTTCGGCAACGGTGAGCGTACCGGCAATCTGGATATCGTGACGGTGGCACTGAATATGTTTACGCAGAATGTGGACCCTGAGCTGGACTTTTCACATATCCTCGATATCAAAAAGGTTTATGAGGAATGCACGAAAATGCGCGTGCCTGAGCGTCAGCCTTATGCCGGCGAGCTGGCCTTCACTGCGTTCAGCGGCTCGCATCAGGATGCTATCCGCAAGGGCTATGAGTATATGCAAAACAGCGGTACCGAGAATTGGGAGGTTCCGTATCTGCCGATTAATCCCGCTGACCTGCATCGTGAATATGAGCCTGTTATCCGCATCAACAGCCAGTCTGGCAAGGGCGGCGCGGCCTTTGTGCTGCAGCATGCAGTCGGCTATAATCTGCCGAAGGAAATGCATCCGGAGTTTGGCAACATTGTCAAGGCTGCAGCTGATGAATATGGTGATGAGCTCTCCAGCGAGCAGATTGTGGAGCTGTTCCAGAAGGAATATATCGGCTTTAGCGGCAAATACCAGCTGCTGCGTCATCGCTTCACAGAGCTTAACGAGGCCGACGGCAGCGTTCACAGCCGCTTCGAGGGTGCAATCGCTGTCTGCGGTGCAGAAAAGAACGTGGTCGGCGTAGGCAATGGTCCTATCGACGCCTTCTTCCAAGCGCTCAGCGGCGTGGGCATCGACGGCTATGGCTTTGTGAACTATCATGAGCATGCTATTTCACGTGGCTCCGATGCTCAGGGCATCTGTTATATCGAGCTGAAGAAGCCGGACAGCAGCCATATCTTTGGCGTAGGTATTCACTCCAATGTCAACGTGGCAGCGCTCAAGGGTATTATTTGTGCGATAAACCGCGCTGAAAAATAAAATGCTTGTATAAAAATAAGGGAAAGATTTTTTAGATACTAGAGATAGAAACAAAAATAAGGGAAAGAAAAATAGGCAGCCGCATTGTATATGCTTGACAAAAATAATATTTATATGTATACTGAACATAAAGGCAATGCCTGTGAGTTGCTGCTTGACATGCAACTAAAATATAGTCAAGTTCAAATGTGAGTTGCTGCTTGACATGCAACTAAAATATAGTCAAGTTCAAATTTTTAAGAGCTTCGTTAGTAGTAACGGAGTTCTTTTTTTATCAGAGGTGTAGTATGATTAACGGTCATTTTTATTATATAAGCGATAAATATTTTCAGGATTTTCAAGACGATAAGCTTATGTCAAATAAAGAAATTGCTAATGGAATATCACATGACAGGCCTTGCTTTTATGCTTTTCAGGACAACAAAACTAAATTATTTTGGTTGATACCCATTTCTTCGCAGGTGGAAAAATACAAAGCTATTTATGCTAGAAAATTAGCGAAGTATTATAGATGTGATACTTTATTCTTTGCTGAAGTTTTAGGCTATGAAAAGGTATTTTTATTACAAAATATGTGTCCTGTTTCTCAAGACTATATTAAAAATGAATATTTCAGTGTGCGCACTGGTGAAGCAGTAAAATTGAAATTTTCTATTGAAAGAGAATTAACTAAGAAGGCTAAGAAAGTTTTGGCTATGCACAGAAAGGGTATCAGCTTAATTTTTCCGGATGTCAGTGCAATAGAAATGAAGTTACTTAAACAACTATAGTAAAAACCACCATGTCTGGCTTACTTAAAAGCTTAGCATGGTGGTTTTCGTTATAGTTTTTATTTGCTTGCTTCAAATGCTCTGGTGAAGAGGATATGCATTACGCCTGCTGCTTCATCAGAATACTTGATGATGACATCGCCCTTATCCTTGGTGTGATAGGTGATGAGGTTTACGCCGTCGAAGTCTGCGCCGGTCAGGTCAGAGAGCATAATGTTGAAGGCGTTCTTTTGACCGATATAAACAATACGCTGGCTGGTGAGGAAGAAGTGGCCAAGCTCCAGCAGAATAATCATTTCTTCTTTGAACTTGGGATGTTCAATCTTTACGCCTTGTCTCTCCCGGGAGCGATGATCTCTGTCGTCTCGATGATCCG
>URVO01000196.1 GCA_900551335.1 uncultured Phascolarctobacterium sp. | reverse complement strand
CCGCCGTTAACGATTGCTGCTTCTACATAGTCACGACGTTTAATCTGCAGTACCAAGCTGCGGGATAAACGCGCATATTTTGTCCAGCTTACAATCGTCAGCGCGATTACAGCGTTGACAAGGCTGCCACCCATAATACCGGCAACAGCGATAGCCAGAATCATGCCTGGGAAGGAAATCATCATATCGGAGATACGCATGATAACCATATCAACTTTACCGCCGAAATAACCGGAAATAACACCCATAGAAGTACCAACGATAAATACGCTGGCTACCAGGAACAATACACCGCTCAGGGAAGCACGCGCACCATAAAGCACACGGCTTAAGCAGTCACGGCCCAGCTTATCTGTGCCAAACAGATGGCTTCCGCCCGGTGCCATGAAAGCATCCTGCATTGTTGCATGAGTCGGATCATACGGAGCAAGAACAGGTGCCGCAAAAGCAATAGCAATCAGCACCAGCACCAGCACTGAGGTTACGGCAAAAGCACGGTTGGTTTTTAAACCATTAATAATTGTTTCCATCTGCTCTTACCTTACCTTTCTCAGACGCGGATCAAGATAGTTGTAAGAGATATCAACAATGAGGTTGATAACCATATACATCAACGCAATCCACACAACAACACCCTGTACCAGCTGGAAGTCACGGTAGGTGATAGCTTCAATCGCCAGACGGCCAAGACCGGGCCATTGGAAAACAATCTCGATAACCGCAGCACCACCCAGAAGGTTACCTAAAGACAAGCCTAAAAGCGTAATCAGCGGCAGCAGAGCGTTCGGAAGAACCTCTTTCCACAGAATATGGCTTTCACTCATACCACGCGCACGTGCACCGACAACATAGTCCTGATGCAGCTCTTCCAGAATAGCAGCACGCACCTGACGTGTGTACTTGGAAGACATTGCAAAGGCCAAGGTTGCCGCAGGCAGGATAATCGTGTCAACACCAATCGTACCGCCGACAATAGGCAACAGGTCAAGTTGCAGACCAAAAATCCACAGCAGCATCAAGCCAACCCAGAAGCCGGGCATTGATACGCCAAAGAAAGTAAAGCTGCGTACTACATAGTCAAACCAGCCACCACGTTTAACTGCAGAATAAATGCCGGCAGGAATAGATACTACAAGCATCATTGCAACGGAAGCCAGAGACAATAAGATAGTACCGGGCAAACGCTCGAACAATTCCTCAACAACAGGCTTTTTAGCCATGAAGGAGAAGCCGAGGTTGCCATGCAGCGCACGTCCCAACCAATCCAGATACTGGAAGAAGAAGGGCTTGTCAAGACCTAATTCTGCACGCAGTGCATCAATCTCGGCCTGACTAACAATAATATCCTCGTTACCTGCAATCATCTGACGAGCTACATCGCCAGGGGCCAGCATTACTAAAGCAAAAGTAATAAAGCTGATACCCAGCAGGACGAGGATGATCTGGCCCAAACGAGCCAGAAGCTGCTTTTTCGTCAAAGCACATCATCTCCATCAAAAAGTTTTAAATATAAAATAAAAATAGCCTTTCCTGCTTTTTTCACAGAAAAGGCTTACGCAGCAATGTGCACAATCGCTAGGTAATATATTTCTGTTTTGAGCAGGAATATATCATCTGAGTCCATGTTCATGTAAGCGAGACAATTATCCTGCCGCCGCGAATCAACTCCGCTTCATGGATAAACTGCCCGCAGGCAACATACTCAGCAAATGATATCAACCCTATTACGAGGTGAAAAATCGTGGCAAGATAATCCTCGTAAATATCAGTTCTGTATTTATAATAGCACTGTTTCTCATTAATTGCAAGAGAAATGAGGAAATCTTTTTAATCTGTAAATTCTTTACGTAAGCTCTTTAGATAATACAGAAGAATCACAGATTGAGCAGCCATGAACCCGAGCAGCGCGAGCCAAAGGCCGCTGTTGCCGATTTTAGGAACCAGCTGCCACTGCAGCACATAGAAAACGGCCAGCGCCAGCAGCATCATGTTGCGCACAGGCGCCGTGCGTGTCGCACCGCAAAAAACTCCGTAAAGCACCATGCCGATGCCGGCACATACGGGATAAAACAAAACGAAAACATTATAGGTCATAGCCATCGCCACAACCTCATCAATATTCGTAAACAGGCGGATGAAGAACTCATTGCCTGCAGCATACACACCCATGAGAACAGCAGCCAGCACCACCAGCCACTTGAACGTCATCCTGATAGCTGCGTCAAGACCTGCGCCGCTCTTCGCGCCTACGGCGCGGCCGCTGAAAATTGCTGCACCGTTCGCCATACCGTCGATAAGATAGCTCATGATATCCTTGAGCTGCAGCAGCACAGCATTCGCCGCCAACACCACTGTACCAAAGGAAGCGCCGACAGCCGCGATAATATTATTCACCGTCAGCAGACAGGCCGTGCGAATCATCAGATTCACATTGACCTTGAGCATGCCGATAAAGGTGCGCCAGTCCAAAAGCTCTTCCCACGGCAGGTTTTTATAATCAAAATCGCCGTAGTAATACATCAGCACCACACTGAGCACGCCACCGTACAGCTGGCTCAGCAGTGTAGCAAAGGCCACACCGACAATATCCATATGCAGACCAAAGACAAACCAGATGCTCAGCGCCATATTCAGCACATTCATCGACACCTGCATAAACACGCTGGCACGCACACGCGTCTGGCCCATGAGCCAGCCCAGCGCAACATAGTTGCCCAGCACGAGCGGTGCTCCCCAAATCAGGATATAATAATACTCACGGCAAAGGTCATTTACCTCTGGCGCTGCACCAATCATCACCAGATAGCTTTCAAGAATTGGCTTTTGAAAAACAATGCAGGCAAGACTGATCAGCAATGCCAGCACGAGCGGCTTAAAAAAAGCCAGCGTACCCAGTTCCCTGTCCGCTGCACCGAAGGCCTGCGCCGCATAGCCTGTTGTGCTCACACGCAAAAAGCCAAACAGCCAATATAGATTGTTAAACAAAATCGCTCCCAAAGAAACGGCGGCAATATACTTCGGGTCGG
>URVO01000195.1 GCA_900551335.1 uncultured Phascolarctobacterium sp. | reverse complement strand
AGCGAAACGCGGCAGATTTACAGTCTGCTCCCTTTAACCACTCGGGAACCCATCCAGTAGACAACGTAGATATTATATCGAATATCGAAGAATTTGTCAACACCTTTTCGCAGAAATTTTTAAGATAATCTCTGCAGCCTGCAAACGCCGCTTACAAACGCTGACGCAAAGCCTCAAACATCACCACGCCTGCCGCCATCGCCACATTCAGCGACTCCGCACGGCCCTGCATAGGAATAAACACGCGCTTATCCGCCGCCGCCAGCAGACTCTCCGTCACGCCGTTCGCCTCGTTGCCCATGACGAAGGCCAGACGCCCGCGCAAATCTGCCTTATACAGATTATCCGCGCCGTCCAGACAGGTCACCAAAAGCTCATAGCCGGCCTTGCGCGCGCTGCTGATAAACTCCGCCTCGCTTACGCCGCCGATAACAGTCAGATGAAACAGCGAGCCCATCGACGCACGCACCGTCTTCGGCGCATAAATATCGGCGCTGCCCTTGAGCAGCACCAATCCACCCAGACCGGCAGCGTCAGCAGTACGCAGCATCGTGCCGATATTGCCCGGGTCGCCCACTCTGTCGAGCACAAGCAGCATCTTCCCCGTCGCCAGCAGCTCCTCAACGCTGCACGCCGGCATCTCGCACACCGCCAGCACTCCCTGCGGCGTTTCGGTATCCGCAATCTTCTTCATCACGCCCTCGCTGACGCAGATAAGCTTCACATTTTTCGCTGCAGCCTCCTCCAGTACGCTGCGCGTGCGCTCGTCCTCCACAGCCGTATAGAAAATGCTCTGCACCCTGCCGTAGCGCACAGCCTCCTCCACCGTGCGCAGGCCTTCAGCAAGAAACAAGCCCTGCTGCTGGCGATATTTCTTTTGCTTCAGCTCCGCCGCAGCCTTCACTACGGGGTTCTGCAAACCAGTAATTTCCATCTCTCTCTCCTTATATAACTAAAAAGAAGCACGTAAACAAAATGACGCTTGTAATTATCGTCATAGAATTAAACAAGCTTGCCAGCTGCACATTGCCGCCCAGCTTCTCCACGAAAATCGGCCCGATAATCGTACATGGAGCCATAAACGCCAGCGCAATAACGTAATTGACCTCCTGCTTGAACGGTGCACAATAAATAAATGCTCCTGCACACGCCAGCGAAGTCAGATAACGCACGCTGAACAGCTCCTTCACGTAGCCCATCGCCTGCTTATCCAGCTTGATTTCAAACATCATACCAATCATCAGCATGCTTAAAAACGGATTCGCTGCGCCCACAATATACGTAAAGGTATACACGCTTTTCGGGAACTGCACGCCGACCAGCGACAAGATAAGCATGCTAATATAAACGACAAACGGCGCTGAAGGCAGCAGCTTCTCCGCAATGCTTTTCATGCTGAACCTGTCCTTGTGTCCATCTGCATAACCGATACAGGAGGCCGTCAGTGCATAGGTCATACCTGTACACATAATTGAATTGCCCACATCGAACATACACAGTGCCACAACAGCGAACGGTGTCAGAAAGGCCTGCGCAAACGGCAGCGTAAAGCAGCCGATATTATAGCCTGCCAGGCTGAAAATATAAAAAATCTTTGCCGCCAGCGTCTCACGCCGCGTAAGCATTAGTGCAACAAAAAGCATCACGCAGTTGCCGCTCAGCCCCAGCGCCACTGCCGCCAGCAGCGACAAATCCATCTGAAAATGCGCAAAGCTCGAAATAACAGCACAGGGCAGCGTAATATTCAGCACAATCTTGCTTACAAGCTGATAATCCGTCGGCGCAAACACGCCGCGGCGCTTGCATATATAACCAATTAAAATAATTAAAACAAAAGCTATTGCTTTACTTAAAACAACTAACATATTCCCCTCGAAAAAAGACAAAAAAGCCTGCCCCTATCTGCATAGGAGCAGGCTCAGACCAGCGCCTACGCACTAGTCATTATTTACTTTACTCTTACAGAGCAGCTTTAGCAGCTTCTACTAATTTAGCGAATGCAGCTGCATCATAGATAGCCATGTCAGCCATAACTTTGCGGTTCATTTCGATACCAGCTTTGGTCAGGCCGCAGATGAAACGGCTGTAGCTCATGCCGTTAGCACGGGTAGCAGCGTTGATACGAGCGATCCACAGACGACGGAACTCGCGTTTTTTAGCGCGACGGTCACGACGAGCGTAGGACAGTGCTTTCATTACCAGCTCGTTAGCTTTTTTGAATTGTTTGCTACGAGAACCATAGTAACCTTTAGCCAGTTTCAGAATGTGTTTATGACGACGATGAGCAGTAACGCCCACTTTAACTCTTGCCATTGTTAATTTCCTCCTTTAAATCTCTTAATTATGCGTACGGGAGCATCTTTGCTACATGCTCTTTATCAGTCTTGTGAACCAGAGCTGCTTTGCGCAGGTTTCTCTTACGTGCAGGAGATTTATGTTCGAGAATATGGCTCTTGAAGTTTTTAAAATGTTTGAATTCACCAGAAGCGGTTTTCTTGAAGCGCTTTGCAGCAGCTCTACGGGTTTTCATTTTCGGCATTGTGATATCCTCCTCTATTATTTAGCAGGTTTTGGCGCAACAATCATAATCATGTTTTTGCCTTCTAATTTTGGAACTCTTTCTACGACGGCAATTTCTTTTAACTGCTGTGCCATGCGATTCAGCAGTACTTCGCCAAGCTCAGGATGAGACAGCTCGCGGCCACGGAACATGATGGTAACTTTTACCTTATCGCCATCTTCCAGGAAACGTACTGCATTCTTGTACTTAACGTTAAAGTCGTGATCCTCGATACCGGGGCGCAGTTTAACTTCTTTAATGTCGAAGGTTTTTTGCTTCTTACGAGCTTCTTTTTCACGTTTTTGCTGCTCATAACGGAACTTGCCGTAATCCATAATTTTGCACACGGGCGGTTTCGCTGTGGGAGCAATCTCAACTAAATCTAAATGTCTTTCAACTGCCAGTTGTTGGGCTGCACGGCCGGACATAACGCCAAGCTGTTCGCCATCAGCAGTAATAACACGCACTTCA
>URVO01000194.1 GCA_900551335.1 uncultured Phascolarctobacterium sp. | reverse complement strand
ATTCCGCTGCGCTAGAACGGATAGTTGTATCAGCTTTATTTTTAATCAATATACCCACCACTTTCTCCCTAGTCAGTTTTTCTCGCACGGTTTAGCAGCACCACCGTTTCAGTGGTTCGCCGTCCCCCAATCATGCTTCGCTTTCGCTCGCATTCTTGGACGGCTATCACATGGTGCGCACAAAACATCAACCATTGGTGTACGGATGGTGTACAAAATGCGCACATGTGCACAAATTTCAGCCCTCTGAAACCCTTAAAATGGCTTAACCATGCGGTTTAGCAGCACTACCGTTTCCACATGGCTCGTCATCGGGAACATATCCACAGGCTGCGCCACCAGCGCCTTATACCCGTGCTCATTCATAAACGCCAGATCACGCGCCAACGATGCCGGGTTGCAGGACACATAAACAACGCGCTCAGGCTGCACCTCGGCAATCGCTGCCAGCACCTTCTGCTCGCAGCCGGCACGCGGCGGATCTACAACCACAACGTCCGGACGCACGCCGCCAGCCAGCAGCTTCGGCAGCTCAACCGCTGCATCACCGCAGATAAATTCCGCATTGCTGCACTTGTTCTCCTCCGCATTCTTCTTCGCATTCTCGATAGCCGGCGCCACGATTTCAATGCCATAAACCTGCTTTGCATGACGCGCAAGATACAGGGAAATCGTACCTGTGCCGCAATAAACGTCCACAACCGTCTCCCTGCCGCTCAGCGCCGCAAACTCCAGCGCCTTGTTATACAGCTTTTCTGCCTGCTCGCTGTTAACCTGGAAGAACGCCTGCGCAGAAATATTAAAGCTGAGGCTGCCCAAGCTGTCCTTAATCGCCTCTGCGCCATAAAGCACGCGCGTCTTGCTGCCCATAACCACGTTCGTCTGCTTCTTGTTAATGTTCTGCACAATGCTCACAAGTCCCGGAACATGGCGCTTCAGCCATTCGATGAGCACACCGCGGTGCGGTATGTCATAGCCAGAGGTAATAATTACTGCCATAACCTCTCCGCTGTGCACGCCCACGCGTCCCATAATATGACGCACAAGGCCCTTGCCTGTTTTTTCATCATAGGCGCTGATATTATAATGCTTCATCCACGTGCGCACTGTTTTCATAATCGCATTATTCGCTTCCTTGGAAATCATGCAGACGTCGGTATCGATAACGCTGTGCGTAGCTGTCGCATAGCAGCCGATCTGCAGCTCGCCCTCAGCATTCATCGCTGCCGGGAACTGCATCTTATTGCGATAATTCCACGGATCATTGGCGCCCAGTACAGGCATAACCTCGATATCAAGATGACCAATACGGCCCAGCGCTGCCTGCACCTGCTCACGCTTGCACTCCAGCTGTCCCTTATAGCTCAAATGCTGCAGCTGACAGCCGCCGCACTCCTTATACACGGGGCACGCAGGCTCGACGCGTTCGGCAGAAGCCTTAACAACTTCCTGCAGCGCGCCTATGGCATAGCTTTTCTTCACCAGCGTAACCTTGACGCGCACCTCTTCCTCCGGCAATGCGCCCTTAACAAAGACGGTAAAGCCTTCGTACTTGCCGACGCCCTCACCGCTGCTGCCTAAGCCGCTGATTTGCATTACAATATTGTCACCCTGTTTTACAGGAGGTTTAATTTTCATAATTTCTTCACCTGACCTTTACGTTCTTTTGCTTCTTATAATATAAATTATAACACGAGCACGGCAACAAGAAAAGCATTGCCGTGCTCGTAAGCTATTTTATTATACCTTTACGCCGCAGCTCGCTGACAGCCTCGGCCAGCGTCACCATGCCGAAGCGCTTGCCTGTCTGGATATACGATTCCAGCTGATGCGTGCGTCCCTCACGGATAAGATTGCGCAGCGCCTCCGTCGCCACCAGCACCTCAAAGGCCGCGACTCGTCCTCGCCCATCCGCTCTTGGCAGCAGGCGCTGGCAGACGATTGCCTGCAAGCATTCCGCCAGCTGCGTGCGCACCTGCGCCTGCCGCTCCGGCAGAGCGTCCAGAATACGATTTACACTGCCTGCGGCATCCTGCGTATGCAGCGTAGCGAATACTAGATGCCCTGTTTCCGCAGCACTGAGCGCCATTGCTATAGATTCACTGTCGCGCAGCTCGCCTACGAGGATAACATCTGGATCCTGACGCAGCGCACTCCGCAGGCCGCTGGCGAAGCTTGCCGTGTCGCGCCCGATTTCACGCTGGCTGATAAGCGCCTGGCCCTGCGGATAGACATATTCCACCGGATCCTCGAGCGTCACGATATGCACGGCGCGGCTCATATTAATGCGCTGCAAGAGAGCTGCCAGCGTCGTCGACTTGCCGCTACCCGTCGGCCCGACGCTGAGCACCAGTCCCTGCGTCAGCTCCGCCAGATGCTGCACGCTCGGCGGCAGCCCCAGCTCTGCACAGGAGGGAATGCTGCTCGCAAGCAGGCGAATAGCTAGGGCATACTGTCCGCCCTGCAGATAAGCATTCAGCCGATAGCGCTCGCCGTCGTTATCGCTGAACGCCGCGTCCACCTCTCCCGTCCGCGCCAACGTCTGCCAAGCGCTCTCCGACAGTAGTCCGCGCAGCTCCTGCTCCAAAAGCTGCTGCGTCACAGGCGGCGCCGCCAGCTCCCGTAAGGCTCCCTGCACACGCACGCGCGGCGCCAGACCTACGGCCAGATGCACATCGCTGGCGTTTAAAGCTCGTGCCTTTTTCAATAAATCAAACAGCATCTTGCCCTCCTGTAATGCCCACGCGCCACAGCTCCTGTACCGTTGTCAGTCCGTCTAACGCCTTCGCCGCTGCATCCTCCGCCAGACTGCGAACTCCCTCAGCTCGCGCAGCCTGCTCCAGCTCCTCTACCAGCGCACGCCGCAAAACAAGCTGCTGCAGCCTTGCCGTCAGGGGCAGCACCTCCTGCACCGCCACGCGTCCGCGATAGCCTGCTGCCTGGCATTGCTCACAGCCCTGCTGCTCCCAAACAGTAGCTGCACCAAGAAAACTGCTCTCCGCCGCCGTCGCCGTCCGTTGCCTGCGGCAGGCAGGACACAGGCGTCGCACC
>URVO01000193.1 GCA_900551335.1 uncultured Phascolarctobacterium sp. | reverse complement strand
CGTTAGCAATCGTCGCTGCATTCTTCGGATTATCTACGCCCAAGCCTGCGGCCTCAACACCGATGAGGCGCACATCCTTGTCCTCGATAAAGTCGTAGAACATACCCATGGCGTTCGAGCCGCCGCCAACGCAGGCCACGAGCACATCCGGCAGACGTCCCTCCTTCTCCAGCATCTGTGCCTTAATTTCCTCGCCGATAATCTTCTGGAAGTCACGCACGATTTCCGGATACGGATGCGGGCCCATAACGCTGCCCAAAACGTAATATGTATCCTCTACACGTTCAGTCCATACGCGCAGCGCCTCGTTAACCGCGTCCTTCAGCGTGCCTGTGCCGCTCGTAACCGGCACAACCTTCGCGCCGAGCAGCTCCATACGGAACACGTTGAGCGCCTGACGCTCGCAGTCCTCCTTGCCCATATATACGACGCATTCCATGTTCATGAGAGCTGCTGCCGTCGCCGTAGCTACGCCGTGCTGACCTGCGCCGGTTTCAGCAATAACGCGTTTTTTGCCCATCTTCTGTGCCAGCAGAATCTGGCCGAGCACGTTGTTGATTTTATGAGCGCCGGTGTGGTTCAAATCCTCGCGCTTCAGATAAATCTTGCAGCCGCCAAGATCCTTCGTCATCTTCTCTGCATAATAGAGCATGGACGGTCTGTTGGCATATTCGCGATAAAGTCTTGCTAATTCAGCTTTAAATTCAGGATCATTTTTATATTTATCATAGGCTGCTTCTAATTCCAGCACTGCATTCATCAAGGTTTCCGGCATATATTGTCCGCCGTGAATACCGAATCTTCCTTTAGTCATTGTCTTTCTCCCCTTACGCTCGCAATAAATGCGGCAATTTTCTTTGAGTCCTTAAACCCGTCTGTTTCTACTCCGCCGCTTACGTCGACGGCAAACGGCTGTGTTTTCTGCACGATTTCGGCAGCATTCTCTGCGTCCAGCCCTCCTGCGATGAAGCAGGGAGCCGGAAGCTTTGCGTCCAGCTCTACGTTGAAGCGCTGTCCTGTGCCGCCGTAAACACCGGCCTGATATGTATCGAGCAGCAGATAATCTGCCTGATACTCTTCTAAATTCTCCAGCGAGCTTTTACCCTTCACACGCACCGCCTTGATCAGCGGCACGTCGATGAGCTTGCGCAGGCTTCTGCAATAGGCTGCATCCTCATCACCATGCAGCTGCACGAGGTCAATCGTTTTGCTGGCGACAAGCTGGGCGATAAGCTGCGGCTCCGCATTGACGAAAACGCCGACCGCCTTAATCTGCTTATCTAAGAGCTGCTTCAGCTCCTGTGCCTGTGCTGCGCTTACGGCTCGCTTGCTTTTTTCATAAAAGACGAAGCCGACGAAATCAGGCTTATACTGATTTACATATTCTATATCCTCTCTGCGGCGCAGACCGCAGATTTTCACCTTCACGCCGCTCATGAGCGCAGCTCCCGCAGCAGCGCCGCCGGGTCTGCACTGCGCATCAGCGCTTCACCGACGAGCACCGCCTGCACGCCTGCCGCCTTCAGTCCGGCTGCATCGCTGGCCTTGGTAATACCGCTTTCAGCGACGAAGATTTTGTCCTGCGGAATTGCCTCACGCAGGCGCAGGCTGTTGAGCGGATTCACCGTGAAATCCTTAAGGTTGCGGTTGTTGACACCGATAATCTCTGCGCCAGCCGCCAGCGCCGACTGCACCTCGTCCAAATCATGCGCCTCGACAAGAGCGCTCAGCCCCAGCTCATGCGCCTGTGCAAGATATTCGCCAAGCTGCGCTGTGCTCAGCAGACTGCAAATCAGCAGCACTGCATCGGCGCCGATGTTTTTGGCTTCGTAAATCTGGTATTCATCCACCGTGAAGTCCTTGCGCAGGATGGGCAGCTCGACTGCCTGCCGCACGCTTTGCAGATAAGCGTCGCTGCCGAGGAAAAACTTCGGCTCCGTGAGGCAGGAAATGGCGCTGGCGCCGCCCTGCTCGTAGGCTGCTGCCTGCTGCAAATAGCTTTGCTCAAAGTCAGGAGCGATAAGCCCCTTCGAGGGGGAGGCTTTCTTCAGCTCGGCGATAACGCTCAGGCCGGGGGCCGCAAGCGCTGCCCTAAAGTCCTTGCCCTGCGGTCTGCCCTCTGCCTCGTCGCGCACAGCGTAGAGGCTCTTTTTGGCTTTTAACGCCTGCACGCGTTGTTTTGTATATTCTGCGATATCATCTAAAATCATTTATTGCTTTCCTCAATCAGCTTCTCCAATGTTTGCAGCGCCTTGCCGCTGTCGATAAGCTCTGCTGCCAGCTTCACGCCTTCAGCAAAGCTTTCTGCCTTGCCGCCGATGTACAGGCTAGCGCCGGCGTTCAGCAGCACGGCGTTGCGTTTATGTCCCTGCTCACCGCTCAGGATAGCGCGCGTAATCTGTGCGTTTTCCTCCGGCAGGCCGCCGACCAGGTCAGCCTTCGTGCAGCGCTCCAAGCCGAAGTCCTCCGGCTTGATAACGTAATTTTTCATCCAGCCGTCCTTGAACTCGCAGATGGTAGTCGGTGCGCTTAAGGAAATCTCGTCCAGCTTGTCTTGACCGTAGACCACCATGCCGCGCTTTACGCCCAGATTCATCAGTACCTGTGCCAGCGGCTGCACCAGGTATTCATCATAAACACCAAGCAGCTGCAGCTTCGGGCTGGAGGGATTCGTCAAAGGTCCGAGGATGTTGAAAACTGTGCGGATACCCAGCTCCTTGCGGATTGGGCCAACATATTTCATCGAGGTGTGATACTTCTGTGCGAAGAAGAAGCACATGCCCACCTTTTTCAACAGCTCCACGCATTTTTCCGGCTCCAGCTGGATATTTACGCCCAGCGCCTCCAGACAATCGGCGGTGCCGCATTTGGAGGAAGCAGCGCGATTGCCGTGCTTGGCAACCTTCATGCCGCCAGCCGCAGCCACCAGAGCCGAGGTCGTGGAGATATTGAAGCTATTCGCTCCGTCGCCGCCCGTACCAACGATTTCAAAAACGTCCATGCCGGTTTCGCACTTCAAAGCGTGGTCACGCATCGCAGCGGCACAGCCGGCG
>URVO01000192.1 GCA_900551335.1 uncultured Phascolarctobacterium sp. | reverse complement strand
ACGCTACAGTGAAGAGGTAAAGGCTATACTGGAGGCTGCTCAGCAGCAGGCAGTTATGAACTATCATCAGGAGCTGACGACAGCACATATCCTGGCTGCATTATGCGGCAGTGATGGTTTCTTTAAATATTTGCTGCAAAGCCTGCATATTGATGAGGATGCTTTTGCAAGAGATGCGAAGGCGCTGGTACAAAAAATCCCCGGCGTCAAAGGTCAGGACCGTCAGCTGATGATGGGCACCGGCTTTGCCAGAGTTATTGCGCTGGCAGGCAAGGATAATGCAGAGATTACGCTTGGCAGACTGGTAGCAGCACTGGCAAGCGACGGCGACAGCGATGTAGTTTCTCTGTTCCGTAAATATGGTATTGATAAGAAAAAGGTCGAGGCTGCTTTCCTGCAATATCAAAGCAGCGAGGCTAATGACGAAACGAAAAAGACGCTGGAAAAATTTGGTCAGGATTTGACTGCCAAAGCACGCGCAGGCAAATTAGACCCTGTTATCGGCCGTGATGAGGAAATCCGCCGCACGATTGAAATTCTTTCTCGTCGTAAGAAAAATAACCCTGTGCTCATTGGTGAGCCTGGTGTCGGCAAAACGGCGATTGTTGAAGGCTTGGCAAGACGTATTGTGGCCGGAGATGTGCCGGAAAGCCTGAAGAACAAGACTTTGTATGCTCTGGACCTGGCAGCGCTGGTTGCCGGTGCCAAGTATCGCGGCGAGTTCGAGGAGCGCCTGAAAAAGGTGCTGAAGGCTGTCAGCGAGAGCGCAGGACAGATTATTATGTTCATTGATGAGCTGCACACCGTTGTCGGCGCCGGTGCTGCCGAAGGCGCTATGGACGCAGGCAATATCCTCAAGCCGATGCTTGCTCGTGGCGAGCTGCGCTGCATTGGTGCCACGACACTGAACGAGTACCGCAAATATATTGAAAAGGACAGTGCGCTGGAGCGTCGTTTCCAGCCTGTTATGGTAAAAGAGCCTGGTGTTGAGGATACCATTTCGATTCTGCGTGGTCTGCGCGAGCGCTATGAGGTACATCATGGCGTGCGTATTAAAGACGCTGCCCTGGTTGCTGCTGCTGTGCTTTCTGACCGCTATATCAATGACCGTTTTCTGCCGGATAAGGCTATTGACCTGGTAGATGAGGCTGCTGCCCGTCTGCGTACTGAGATTGATTCGCTGCCGACGGAGCTTGACGAAAGCAAGCGTCGTATTCTGCAGCTGGAGATTGAGGCACAGGCCTTGGCTAAGGAGGACGATGCTCAGTCGCAGGACCGCTTGGCAAAGCTCAACGAGGAGCTGGCAAGCTTGCGTAAGGAAAACGATGAGCTGGTAAAACGCTGGGATGCCGAGAAGGCTTCTATCGCCCGTGTACGTGAGGTGAAGAAGGAAATCGACGCTGTGAAGAACCAGATGGAGCAGGCCGAGCGCGACTATGACCTGAATAAGCTGGCAGAGCTGAAATATGGTCGTCTGCCTGAGCTGCAGAAGGAGCTGGCTAACCTGTCGAAGAAGGACGAGAACGGCAACGATAATGTGATGCTCAAGGAAGAGGTCGACGAGGAGGATATCGCGAAGGTTGTCAGCACCTGGACCGGTATTCCTGTTGCACGTCTGGGTACGGGCGAGCGTGAGAAGCTGGTACATCTGGAGGAAATCCTGCACGAGCATGTTATCGGTCAGGACGAGGCAGTGAAGGCTGTCAGCGAGGCAGTTATCCGTGCGCGTGCCGGTATCAAGGACCCGAACCGTCCGATTGGCTCGTTCATCTTCCTTGGTCCTACCGGTGTCGGCAAGACCGAGCTGGCTAAGACCTTGGCTGAGGTGCTCTTTGATGATGAGCGCAATATGATTCGTATTGATATGAGCGAATACATGGAGAAGCATACCGTAGCGCGTCTGATTGGTGCGCCTCCGGGATATGTCGGCTATGACGAGGGCGGTCAGCTGACCGAGGCAGTCCGCCGTCATCCGTACAGCGTTATTCTGCTGGATGAGATTGAAAAGGCTCATGCTGATGTATTCAATGTCTTGCTGCAGGTTCTGGATGATGGCCGTCTGACCGATGGCAAGGGACGCAATGTCGACTTCAAGAACACCCTGATTATTATGACGAGTAACCTGGGCAGCAGCGAGATTATGAAGGCTCAGGGCAGCATGGACAGAGAAAAGCTGCAGCAGATGCTGATGAACTTCTTCCGTCCGGAGTTCCTGAACCGTGTTGATGATATCGTAGTCTTCAAGCCGCTGCAGGCTGAGCAGATTAAGGAAATCGTCAAACTGGTACTCAAGGAGCTTGGCGAACGCCTGAATAAGCAGCTGGAGCTTACGCTGACCTATACTGACGAGGCTGTCGCTTATCTGGCGAAGGCTGGCTTTGACCCTGCGTTTGGTGCTCGTCCGCTGAAGCGTCTGATTGTCCATACGGTAGAAAATATCCTGGGCAAGAAGATTGTGGCAGGCGAAATCAAAAACGGCGAAAAGGTTGAGGTTGTGCTTGCTGATGACGCCATCGACGTTGTTGTAAAATAAAATATGCTGTGAGGCTTGGCGCACTCTCTGCTGCCGTGAAAACGGCGGCAGGGGGTGCGCTTTTTTACTATGTAAGCTTTCAATTTTAGAGGGGAGAATTGCTTAGACTTTGTTGCACAGCAATGCTGGAAATGGTAAAATTAAAAGAGATGCTTAGCATAACGAATCAGAAATGAAGTTAAAAAATGAGGTGAGCAGAATGAAATATACATACGTAGAGTTTGCAGATGGAACACTTGTTACTTTTAATGACATACGTAAAGACAAGAATGGTGAACATATTGATGTTTATTTTGAACGACCTGTAGATAGCGGCTTTGATTATTTACAGCTTTCTTTACCTGATTTAGATACATCCTCTTTTGCAGGCTATAGTGACGCAGAAATAGAAGATTTAAAAGATTTTGCTGCCGATAATGAGGCTTTGATCTGGGAGATGGCACGCGAAGGAGGCGATCATCTCTCAGAATAAAAAGAGAATCATTGAACAATGGAATAAGCACTTCGGAGTGTAATTTTTTA
>URVO01000191.1 GCA_900551335.1 uncultured Phascolarctobacterium sp. | reverse complement strand
CAGGAGGGCCTGACGGACTTCGTCTGCACGGATTTGCTGTCGCCGCAGAATGTGATGCTGGCGGTGGAGGAGGAAAGCTTTGCACGCCTTCTGACAGAGCATTTCAGCGAGCCGCAGAATGTCGAGGCGGCGCGCAGTGTTTTACAGCCCTTGGCTGATGAGGTGCTGCATAAGCTTAATACGCAGGAGGCAGAGCAGCTGCTGCTTGCCGAGGTGCCGCGCTATCTGCCGAGCCTGCATCTATCCGATATTTTGCTGGACGTGGCGCAGAGAGCAATCGCCAATAACAGGCTCGACGGCATCTGGGTGCTGCTGCTGAACGAGGGCAAGCGTTTGCTGCACTGTGCGGAGTTTACTGCTTTGCTGCAGGGAATGGCGCAGCGCGCGGAGGCGCATTATACGCAGGACAGCATTCTGCGTGACTTTTTCGTGAGCGGCGAGGCAGAGAAGCTGCTGCCCTATTTTGTCGAAGCGCTGGAAAAGGTGCTGGACGATTTGGGGGACGGCAGCAGCGAGCTTCGGCGTATGCTTGACAACTGGCTGCTGGCGAAGCTGGAGGAGCTGCGGCATGATATTGCCTTCCAGAGCTGGATTAACGATAAGGCGGCGCAGCTGGTGCTTGATAACGCCTTGGCGCTGAGAGCAGAGCTGCGGCAGCAGAATTCAGACTGGCTGTTTGCGCTGGCGCAGGAGAAAATTGCGGAGCTGGCACAGGATGAGGACAAGCTGGCGCAGACGGACAGCGTGCTCAAAAAGCTGCTGGCGCGGGCGCTGGAGCTGAAGCAGGACGCTTTGCGTCAGCTAATTAGCGAGAAACTGGCAGGCTTTAAGCAGGACGATGTTATAGGCAAGCTGCAGGCGAAGGTGGGCGACGATTTGCAGAATATCCGCATCAGCGGCACTGTTATCGGCGGTCTTTTGGGTGCAGTACTATTTATGGTGGCGGCTATGGCAGAAAGGCTGGTGGGCTGAGATGAAGCTGAAAAGAATATTTCTGCGTAAGGCAAACCAAGCGTTTTTCGCTTCCGGCTGCTTGTACGGAGCCTTTTTATATGCCAGAGTAAATTATGTGCTGCCCTTTCACTTCGGGCCGCTGGAGGGCGATTGGCTGGTGCTGGGCTATTACGTTGCCGAGGCGGCGCTGGTGGGCAGCTTTGCCGACTGGTTCGCTGTGACTGCGGTGTTCGAGGTGCCGTGGATAGCAAGGCTGCTGCCGTTTTTGGCAGCGCATACGGCAATTCTGCCGCGCAGCAGGGAGGCCTTCGTCAAGGGCTGCGTCAGGATGCTGCAGGAGGAGCTGCTCACAAGGCTGACGCTTCTGCGCATGAAGAAAAGCTTTCACGCTGTCGAAGCCATCACCGCTTATCTGGCAAAGGCCGAGAACAGAGCGCAGGCGAAGGGATGGCTTTTGGACTACGTTGAAGGCCTTTTGCGAGATATAGATACTGAGGCCTTGAGCCGTAGGGCAGAGACGAAAATCAAGACTGCGCTCAGCGATATGGCGGCCTATAAATATTTGAATGACTTATTGGTGAATATTTCCGAGCAGCGCAAGGATGAGCAGCTGTGCGACTGGCTGCTGGCGAAGCTTGCTGAGCTGGCAAGGTCGGAGGAGACGCGCCGTTATATCCATAGAAAGCTGGAGGAGCAGCTGCAGGCGAAGAAGGAAAAGAGCCTGTGGTCACGCTTCACAAGCTGGCTGGGAGAAAAGCTGGATATTGTCAATATCGACGATGCCACAGATTCTATCTGCAGTGCCTTGGCGAACACAGCCGACCGTCTGCAGCAGGACAGCCAGTGGCGCGGCTGGTTTATTGAGCAGGTACGCCGCCTTTTCTACGCAGTGTACAGCCGCCGCGAATGGCAGCAGCTGGTGAGCCTTTTGCAGAGCCGCGCCGTGCAGGATATTGAGCTGGCGCCGGCGCTCAAGCAGCTTATGGACAACACGATTGCCCTGCTGTGCCGTTCGCAGAGCAGCACAGGGAGCGAGGTTGCTGTGCCGACGCTTTTGTCCAGAGCGATTGACGAAGCGCTGACGCTTGTTGAAGACCAGCTGGAGCGTGGCGAAGCGTTCCGCGCAGAGCTGGAAAAATATTTGCAGCATTTAATCACGTTGCTGCTTCTGTGGGTACAGAGCAAGCTGGGACAGCTTATCGAAAAAATTATGCAGGCCATGACGGACGCACGCCTGAGTGAGGTGGTGCGCAGCAAGGTAGACAGCGATATGCAAAATATTCGCCTGAACGGCACCTTCATGGGTGCGTTCATCGGCCTCGTCATTTATCTGTTGAAGTGCGCATTGTAACAAATGAAACATCCTCTTTACCGCTATAGGCGGCAGAGAGGATGTTTTTATGCTTAGAGCGAAAAATATTCGGTTAGCTATTGACAACCTGAAAAAAAGGTAGTATAGTGTTCTTGAAAAGGAACAATTAAAAAAGCGCGTAACGATGCGCTTAAAGCGTTCCGTCGAAATACAAGAAGTGCTGAATGAGGGTTTATGAATCTTATCGAAGGTCTTACTAATTTTAATTTAACAAAGCAGGAAGCAACGCTGTACGTGCTGCTACTGAAGGCTGGTCAGCTGACCGGCTATGAGGCAGCAAAGCAGACAGGCATTTCACGCTCTAACACCTACACTGCGCTCGCAGGACTGGTGGACAAGGGCGCGGCCTACGTACTGGAGGAGGGCAAGGTGACGCGCTATACTCCCGTTGCAGCTGCAGAGTTCTGCACCAACAAAATCAACCGTCTGGAGGAGATAAAAGAAGATATACTCCAGCAGGTGCCGGTGCTGACGAACGAGGCTGAAGGCTACATCACTATTAAGGGTGTGCAGGAGATAATAAATAAGCTGCGCAACACCGTGAAGCAGGCTCAGGCACGCATCTACATTTCTGCCAACAGCAGAGTGCTGGAGCTGCTGAAGGCTGAGCTTGCAGAGGCTGTCGGTCGTGGATTAAAGGTAGTAATCATCTGCGGTAAGGAATTTTCGTTGTCTGGAGCCATTTGCTATCATACAACTAAGCAAAATGAGCAGATTCGTCTGATTGCAGATTCGCAT
>URVO01000190.1 GCA_900551335.1 uncultured Phascolarctobacterium sp. | reverse complement strand
TTACCACATTTAAGAAAAAAATCATATTTTTATGTAAAATTCTTCTTGAATGTTCGGAACGGTACGGAAGAAATTTTGCCATATATGGCGAATATCGTTCGACAGACGACTTTTTTTATGCTAGAATTAAGCGAGTAAAATTTTTACAAGAGGAAGGAATTTTTTATGGAAGCATACGCAATGTATTTCGTTGATTTAATTTTGCATCTGGACAAGCACCTGCCGGAAATCATGGCAGCCTATGGCCAGCTCATTTACGCTATTTTGTTTCTCGTAGTCTTCTGCGAAACCGGTCTTGTTGTCACCCCGTTCCTGCCCGGTGATTCGCTGCTTTTCGCCTGCGGCGCTCTCGCAGCCACGGCACCCGAGGGCATGGACATCAAAATCATCGTGATGATTTTCCTTGCATCATCTGTACTCGGTGATGCCTGCAACTATATGATAGGCGAAAAGCTCGGCCTGCACATGATTAACTCCAAGCATGGCTTAATCAAAAAGGAGCATGTAGATAAGGCCAGCGCATTTTACGAAAAGCATGGCCACAAGGCTATTTTCTTAGCACGCTTCGTCCCCATCGTGCGCACCTTCGCGCCCTTCGTCGCAGGCGTAGGCAAAATGCACTACCTGACCTTTGCGCATTATAATGTTATCGGCGCTGTAGTTTGGGTATTCCTGTTTGTCGGCGGCGGTTATTTCTTCGGCAACATTCCGGCTATCAAGCACAACTTCACGCTTGTAACGCTGGGCATCATCGTTTTCTCGCTGCTGCCTGTGCTCTACGAATTCGTGGGCAAAAAATTCTTAGGCAAAAAATAACATAAATATATTTACGAGAGGGGTTTTACCAATGACTTATCGTTTCAACAGCGACTATACAGAAGGCTGCCATCCGACAGTCCTCGAAAAACTTGTCCAGACCAACATGGAGCAGACCGACGGCTACGGTCTTGACCCCTACTGTGACGAAGCACGCGAGCTTATCAAAAAAGCCTTCGCTTGCCCGAATGCCGACGTGCATTTTCTCGTTGGCGGCACCCAGACCAACCTGACCGTTATCTGCGCTGCCCTGCGTCCGCATCAGGCTGTCTACGGCGCCGTTCCCAGCCATATCAACACACACGAGGCAGGCGCAATTGAGCACGTTGGTCACCGCGTGCTGCCCCTGCCCTCCGATGACGGCAAGCTGACCGCTGAGCAAATCCGCGCAGCCTGGAAAAGCTATGACACCGACCCCAGCCGCGAGCATTGGGCACAGCCGAAAATGGTCTACATCTCCCAGCCGACAGAAATCGGCAGCATGTACAGCAAGCAGGAGCTGCAGGACTTATACAAGGCCTGCCAGGACTGCGGCCTCTATCTTTTCGTCGACGGCGCACGTCTCGGCTATGTGCTCGGCGCACCTGACAACGATATGAGCGCAGCCGACCTCGCAGCAAACTGCGACGTTTTCTACATCGGCGGCACAAAATGCGGCCTGCTCTTCGGTGAAGCAGTTGTTATCACCAACGCTGCCCTCAAGCCTGACTTCCGCACTATTGCTAAGCAGTGCGGCTCTATTATGGCTAAAGGCCGTCTGCTCGGCGTACAGTTCGGCGCCATCATGAAGGACGACCTCTACACGAAAATCTGCGGCAAGGGCACACGCCAGGCGCTCAAAATTCGCGATGCCCTGCTTGCCAAAGGCTTTGCATTTGTTACGCCCTCGCCGACAAACCAGCAGTTTGTCATCATGACGCCGGAGCAATTCCACAAGCTCAGCGAGGAATTCGCTCTGAGCCATATCGCTTATCTGCCCGACGGCAACTACAGCGTGCGTATCTGCACCAGCTGGGCAACCAAGGACGAAGAGGTCGACAGACTTATCGCTATGATTAACGAGCTGTAAGGCTCATAAAAAAAGACGGTCGCATGGAAGTGCCCGTCCTTTTTTATGCTTATTTCAGCTTCTCTACTACGATCGTCAGCCTCTTCTGCCAATCAGCGCAGAAGTCTGCACCGCCCTGTGCACAATCGCTCTTGCCGCCGCCGCGGCCGCCAAAGGCCTCATTGAGCAGCTTGATAAGCACGCGGCAGTCGCCCTCTGTATCTGCACCCAGAGCAGCGGCATAGCTGATACGTTCAGGCTTAGCTGCTACGAGCAGGCAAATAGTATGCTCCAGCGCCGTAGCCTTCGGCAGAAAGACCTTGATATCCTTGGCATCATGTCCGTCTAGCGGCACAGCAAGAATTTTTGTGCCAGCCGCAGTCGTCGGCGCATTTTCATACAGCTCCTGCAGCTGTGCCTCTTCAATTTTCAGCAGCTTGCTCTTCACATCATCAAGCTGCGCCAGTAAATCAGCCTTCAGCTTCGCTAAAGCATCAGGCACCTGCTCCGGCTTTACGGAAAGCCCCTGCGCCACAACAAGCAATGTGCTGTTCTTTTTATCCGCATCAGCAAGCGCTCTGCTGCCACAGACAAACTCCACACGACAGCCTCCCTTATGCTTTTCGTGACGGATAACCTTCACGCTGCCCAGCATGCCCGTAAACGGCGGATGCGTGCCGCAGCAGGTGCAGATATCGGCGTCCTCCACAGACACAATGCGCAGCGTGCCCGTCAATTTGCTGTTGAACTTGCGCATCTTATCCTTGAGCTTGACTGCCTCCGTGCTGTCCATATAGCTGATGTGCACCGGACGGTTCTCCCAGATAATCTCGTTCGTATATAGCTCTGCCTTAAGCAGCTCCTCCTCCGTCAGCTCCTTATCGAGGTCAATAAAAACATCGTCCTCATTCATATGAAAGCCGATATTATTTGCCTTGAAAAGCTTCCAGCAGGCATAGGACAAAAGATGCTCGCCCAAGTGCTGCTGCATCCTGTCGAGGCGCACCCTCCAGTCCAGCACCGCCTTAACCTCTGTGCCAACCTCCAGCGGCTTATCGCACTCATGGTAAATATGCCTATCCTTCTCGCTGACATGGCTGACGACCGCCTCATTTATTTTGCCCTTATCACTGAGCTGGCCGCCGCCCTCCGGGAAGAACACCGTCTGGTCAAGCTCCACCAGATATTGGCCTTCCTTTTCTGTACAA
>URVO01000189.1 GCA_900551335.1 uncultured Phascolarctobacterium sp. | reverse complement strand
CATGACCTTCTTATTCTACTACACAGGCTGGTAAGAAGAGCTTTAGTAAGTTATTTTAAAGTTTATACGTAAGACAAGCCCCCGCTTTTCACCTACGTGAGCAGCGGGGGCTTTCGTGAAAGGAGTCCCTATTATGTTTATCTGCGACTGTCATTGTGACACACTTACCGAATTATACAAGAAAGGCACCAGCATTTACGCCAACGACCAGCATTTTGATATCCAGCGCCTGATTGCTCTCGGCGGAGGTCTGCAATTCTGCGCCATTTATGTTCCCACTCAGGAATTCCGCTATTACGGCGGTCTGCGCTACACCCTGAAATACCTCGACAAGTACCTGCAGGAGGTAAAAAAACTGCAGGCTGACGGCATTGATGTGCTGCAGGTGCGCACGAAGGCAGACGTTGCTGACGTGCTCAACCACAAGGCAGCAACGCTGCTGGCGATTGAAGAGGGTGGCGCTATCGACGGCAGCCTGGAGGCACTGCGCTGCCTGTATGAGCTTGGCGTGCGTGCTATGACGCTCACCTGGAGCAACCGTAACGATATCGCTGACGGTGTCAATGAAGAAAAAAGCGGCGGCGGCCTGACCGTCTTTGGCCGTCAGGTTGTTGCAGAAATGAACAAGCTGGGTATGCTTGTCGACGTTTCCCATATCGCACCTGCCGGCTTCTGGGATGTTATTGAAGCCAGCACCAAGCCGATTATCGCAACGCATTCCAATGCCAAGGCTCTCTGCCCGCATCCGCGTAATCTCGACGACCAGCAGATTAAGGCTATCAACGAAAATGACGGTCTTATCGGCATCACCTTCGCCGGCCAATTCCTTGAAAATGATTACAACGATGCCTGCATCGAAAGCGTTTACCGCCATATCGACCATATGCTAAACCTCATGGGCAACGATGACCACATCGGCTTCGGCAGCGACTTTGACGGCATCAGCCATCCGCCCTATAATATTCAGGGCGTACAGGACTACAAGCCGCTCGTCGACTTCCTCGCTACCAAATATAGCGACAGCACCATCGCTAAAATCACCCACCAGAACGTACTCAGCCTTTTAGGCAAGGTACTGTAAAACGAAAAAGAATGCCGCATAGCTGCAGGCGCTTCTCTACCCCTAGAAGAAACGCCCCAGCCATGCGGCAATTTTTATGCTCTTTTAAATTTTTATATCAAGCGAAGCGCTGACGCCAACGCCCTGTACGCGGTTAACATCTCTATACGAAACATTGTCAACAGGAATCAGCACCTTGCAGCGCACGCCTAAAAGCGTCTGCTCAATCATCAGCGCTGCCTTAACCTGATCAACCTTCGACTGCGGGCCTGACACCTGTGCTGCACCAGCACGGCTGCCATCGCCTACAGAAATAATTGGCACAACCTTCGTGGCATCTGTCGTCCCTACGCCATATTTCATCGTTACCTTGTTAATGGCATCATTCAAAGCCGGAGCCGTAGCATCAACAACGTAGCCTACTGCACCGCCCTTGAGCACCTTGTCTAAAATACCGGCCTGCGCCGACGGCATACTATTGCCCAAAATAAAGCCTGCTGCCAGTGCCGCGGCAATCCATTTCTTATTCTGCATCTGCAAGTACCTCCTCTGTTATTAGCTTTACTTATATATTATTCGACAGTACTCGCAAAAATGCCTTGCGTAAATTTTGTGAAATTATTTGTTTGCTATCATCAGCCCATCATATTGCGCATTATACGGCACGCGTTGCTGCACCTTGAGCACCTGTCCGGGGTAAACATGCAGCGTTTTTAAGTCGTTGCTGTTTTGAATACGATACATTACCTCACGTACATCCTCATTCTCAGACGTATGTGCACAAGCAATATCCCACAGCGTATCGCCATGCTTTACAACAACCACAGCCTCACGATAAGACGGAGTTTCTCCAAACAAAAAACTAAAGCAAGCAAACAGTATACATGTACAGCAGAATCCGACTAAAAAAGCTTTCATATTTTTCACCACCCGACAAATTTTTGTTTGTCTATATTTTAATATAACGGACGAACTTTGTCAACGGTTTTATGAATTTTTGTTTGTCTTTCTCCGAGCTTTTGCGAACATATCGCTAGATTCTCATATCTATATTGTTCCACGAATAAAAAATGCTGACAGCCAGCTGCCAGCATTTTTTCAAACTTTAATGCACCACCCACATATAAAATGGAATCACCACAATCGCCAGCACCGTGCTCACCGCCGTAAGCATCGCCGCGTATTTGTAATCACCGCCATAGCTTTTAGCGACAATCGCCGTGTTCGTCATTGCCGGCATCGCCGCCATGATAACAAAAACCTTTTCCATCATCGGCTCAAGATGGAAGAACGGAATAATCAAAAACACAATCCACGGACAGATAAGATAGCGTCCGAGCATTGCTGCTACGAGCTCCTTGCCTAAAGCAATTTCATTCCAGTTCGTCTTGCTCATCGCAATGCCGATAAAAAGCATCGCCAACGGCGTCGTCATGCTGCCCAGATAATGAAATGAACGGAAAATCGGCTCTGGCAGCGACCATTCCAAAAGCACCATCGCCACACCCAGCATGAAGCCCATGAGCGGCGGTGACATAATGCTGCGCAAGGTTTTCCAGCTAAACAAAGGCGTTTCCGTGCCGCTGCAGGTTGCCAGATCGTGAAAGGCAATCGTCCAGAACAGTGTCGTGTTAACCATGTAATAAATCATAATATATGGTACTCCTGCATCACCAAAGAGCGCAATGCCCAACGGCAGTCCGATGAAAATCGTGTTGGAAAACGCCACACACGTCGAAAAAATCCCCTGATGCGCACGCGGCACGCCAATCATTCTGCCCAGAAAAATGCTGATAAAATAGCCTGTAAGCATCGAAATCAACGGCACGATGAGCCCGTGCGACAAGCTGATGAGCTGATCGTGCTTGAACTGGCTTAAAATATTCGTCAGCATATACGTCGGCAGGCAGATATAGTTCACAAGCCGCGAAATCAGCGCTACACTTTCTTCGCTGAACCAGCCTTTGCGCTCCAGATAAAAACCGACTGCCACCATAATCAGGATGGTCAGAATACCATTAAAGGCGTGTAAAA
>URVO01000188.1 GCA_900551335.1 uncultured Phascolarctobacterium sp. | reverse complement strand
ATCCCGCTCTATGTACGCGATGTGGATAAGACATTCCTCGTCACGAAGCTCGCCCAGCATAATCACGTCGGGATCCTGACGCACAATCGCACGCAGGCCTTTGGCGAAGGTCATGCCGCTGCGACGGTTCACCGCCACCTGGTTAATCCCCGGCAGACTATATTCCACTGGATCCTCCAGCGTAATAATGTTGCGTGTCGCCGCATCCAGCTCAGCCAGCGTCGCATAGAGCGTCGACGTTTTGCCGCTGCCAGTCGGGCCGGTAAGCAGGATTAAGCCGTTTGGCTGCGTAAAAAGGCGGCGGTAGCAGGCAAGATTCGCCTGCGTAAAACCCAGCTCCTCCAGCTGCAAAAGCTCCTGCTGCGCCAAAAGACGGATTGCTATCTTCTCGCCTAAGGTCGTCGGCAGTGTCGATAAGCGTAAGTCGATACTGCGGCCATCCAGCTCCAGCGCTATGCGTCCGTCCTGTGGCACACGCTTTTCCGCAATATCCATATTCGCTGCTACCTTCAGCTGCGTCACGAGCGTGCTGTGCGCTGCCAGCGGCAGGCGCACAAGCTCACGCAGCAAACCGTCGACGCGTATGCGCACGCGCACAGCATCACGCATAGGCTCAAGATGCAAATCACTCGCGCCGGCGGCTACAGCCTGCTCCACTAGGCTCCACGCCAGCTTGTTGTTATTCAAAGCTTGCATATAAATCACCTCATCAAAAAATTTTGAGCTTCTTTACTCATTCTACACAGCTTGCGCGAGAAAATCAAGTTGCAATTTAAAATTTTCTTTATTTTTACAATTTTCTCTTGAACTTTAGCTGAGCATCGTGTACAATAAGAGCAAAAAATGAAAGGAGTCTTTCTATGAAAGCTTATCCGCAAATTATCTGCGCGCTCCTGCTGTGTCTAAGCAGCAGCACCTGCGCCGCCACGCTTACCAATCCCTTTGACAGCAGCCATTTAGCCGCTGCCAGCCAAACGCAATCACTGAAAGCAGCCGCTCCGTCCGCTGCTGCGCCTGCACTTCCGCTTACGCCCGCGGAAACGTTCGCTACCTACGCTCTCAGCTATGCGCAGGCGAAGGACATCTACGAAACGCTCAATGCCCTCTATCCAGGCAAGCTGGCGCAGGACGCTGTCACCAACAGCATCATCTTCTGCGGTACGCCTGCCGCCCACGCCCAGTTGCAAGCTCTGCTCAAGCAGCTTGACAGCGCCACGCAGCAGGTCACGCTTGAAGCGAAAATCATCGCCGTCAGCCGCGAAAACAGCAAGGACCTCGGCGTTAACTGGGAGTGGAATACAATTCCCCAGCGCAGTGAGCGTTCAGACAGCAGCAAGAACAGCGGTAATAAGGACAACAGTGACAGCTACGGCGGCAACTTTAAATTTTGGCATGGCTACGCCTTCCGTTTTCATGCCACCTTGAATGCCTTAATCACCAGCGGCAAAGCCAAAATTCTCGCCACACCGCGTATTATCACTATCCCCGGACGCGAGGCGAGCATCTTCATCGGTGACCATATTCCGGTGCAGACAGAAAAGCACGACAGCAGCGGCACCTATACGGCGACGGAGTACCTCGATGCCGGCATTAAGCTCGCCTACTGCCCTATTATCAGCGCGGACGGAAGGATGGTCACCGCCAAGGTGCATACCGAGGTCAGCACGCCCTCGCTCGTCAGTGAGCTGAAGAACTACCGCATCACCAGCCGCACAGCCGACACCAACGTGCGCATGTACAGCGGCGAAACACTCATCATCGGCGGACTCATCAGCGACGAGCAGCAGGAAAGCCTGCGCCGCGTGCCCTTTCTTGGGGACATTCCGCTGCTCGGCGAGCTGTTCAAAAGCCGCAGCAAAAAAAGCAGCACGACCGAAGTCATGCTGCTTTTAACGCCACATATTACACAGGCTGGCAAATCGCCTGCTATTTATAAAGAAATTATTGCACGATAGCGCTCAGGTCGCCTACGGCATGGGTGATGTCCTTAACTGCGGACAGCAGAGCCAGACGGTTGTTCTTCACGCGAACATCCTCATCCATAACCATAACGTCCTCGAAGAACTTGTTAATCGGTGCAACGAGCTTAGTTGCCTCTGCCAGCACTGCTGCATAATCATATTTCACAGTTGCTGCGAGAACCTCCTTGCTGCTGGCAACTGCTGCATCATGCAGCTCGCCCTCAGCCGGAGCAACGAAGAGCTGCGGATTGATTGCAGTTTCCTCTTCAATCTTCTTGCACAGGTTAGCAACACGGGTTGCAGCCTGAATCAGCGCCGGAGCCTCTTCAGCAGCAACAAAGCTGTTCAGAGCCTGCGCACGAGCTACCAGATCAGCAAAGTCGTCGTTGCGCTCCTCTGCCATCACAGCGTCCACAACGTCATAGCGGATGCCTTGGTCAATCATCAGGTTACGCAGACGCTGCTTCAGGAATTCAGCAATTTGCGGAACAAGCTTCTTGGTCTCCTCTGCCGGAATGTTCAGCAGATAGAGGCTGCCAGCGATAACCTTGTACATGGATACATGGTAGTTTGCGTCCAGCAGAATGTTGATAATGCCCAAAGCCTGACGGCGCAGAGCATACGGATCCTGGGAGCCGGTCGGAGCCAGACCACGGCTAAAGGTTGCGCAGATGTTATCCAGCTTGTCAGCAATGCCAACCAGACGGCCAATATCGGTCTTCGGCAGCTCATCACCGGCGAAGCGCGGCAGATAATGCTCGTAAATACCCAAAGCAACCTCCGGAGCCTCGCCGTCCAGCTTAGCATATTCACGGCCCATAACGCCTTGCAGCTCGGTGAACTCGATAACCATGCCGGTTACGAGGTCGCATTTGCACAGCAGAGCAGCGCGTTCCAGCTTTTCTTTGTCAACCTTGGCGTTGATAGCCATAGCCAGCATATCAGCAGCCTGAACCAGACGGTTGCTCTTGTCGTTCATGTTGCCCAGGCCTTCCTGGAAGGAAACCGTTTTCAGTTTCTCCAGACGGTCAGCCAGGGATTGCTTTCTGTCTTCATCAAAGAAGAACTCAGCATCGCTCAGACGAGCACGCAGCACGCGCTCATTACCATGAGCAACGATATCCAGATGCTCCT
>URVO01000187.1 GCA_900551335.1 uncultured Phascolarctobacterium sp. | reverse complement strand
ATAAATCTGCACCTTGCCCTTGAGGCGGCGCAGCGTATCCTGCGTTTCAAAGCCGCTGGTGTTGTAGACAACAGGGACGGGCAGGGGCTCGTCGAGGCTTTTGAGCACTGCTTCAGTGAAGTGCGTGGGCGTGACGAGGTTGATATTGTGCGCACCCTTGGCGATTAGCTCATGGTAGATTTCCTTTAAGCGCTCAATCGTGATTTCCTTGCCGAAGCCGTTGTGGCTGATGTCATAGTTCTGGCAGAAGACGCAATGCAGGTTGCAGCCGGAGAAAAAGACGGTACCGCTGCCTTTGGTGCCGCTGATTATCGGCTCCTCCCACATATGCAGTCCTGCACGGGCAACGATGGGAGCGAGGCCTACGCCGCAGCTGCCAAAGCAGCCGTTTGTGTCGGCCATGTTTTCAGGTCTGTCTACGCCGCAGCGATGCGGGCAGACGTAACAGAGTGTCATGATTTTTTCCTCCTTATATAGATATAGATGAAGTTGAGCTTTGCAAAACGTACACCCCTCAGTCGCCTGTGGCGACAGCTCCCCTGAAGGGGAGCCTTTACGCTTGTCTGAAGGCTCACTAACAATAGTATTCTATTCTACATCATATTTTATCACACCACGGCTCTCTTGACAAAAAACGTTCTACATTTTATAATTTTACATAGCAGGTCATATAACTGACGGAAGTGGGATACCACAAGGGAGTATGACTGGTGACGCCGACCGTCTGGGCACAAAGCTTTTTTGTTGTACCGGTATGTCGGTTTTTTATTTTTAACGCAGTCTGTCGTTAAGAAGAGCTATCTGGTACAAGCACATCAGAGGAGGAAATCACGAATGAAAGAATTAGCATTAAAATATGGCTGTAATCCGAATCAGGGCAGCGCACGTATTTACATGGGCAACGGTGCAGAGCTGCCGATAGAGGTTTTGAATGGCCGTCCCGGTTATATCAATTTTCTGGACGCTTTCAACAGCTGGCAGCTGGTTAAGGAGCTGAAGGAGGCTACCGGCCTGCCTGCTGCTGCTTCCTTTAAGCATGTCAGCCCTGCAGGTGCTGCTGTCGGCCTGCCGCTGAGCGATACACTGAAAAAAATCTATTATGTTGACGATCTGGAGCTTTCTCCGCTGGCTAATGCTTATGCACGTGCACGCGGCGCCGACAGAATGAGCTCCTATGGCGACTTTGTTGCTCTGTCTGATGTTTGTGATGTACAGACGGCTAAAATGCTGGCGCGTGAGGTTTCCGACGGCGTTATTGCCCCCGGCTATACCGAAGAGGCGCTCACTGTGCTGAAGGGCAAACGCAAGGGCACCTATAATATTATCAAAATTGATCCTGCTTACCAGCCGGAGCTGCTGGAGCATAAGCAGGTTTATGGCATCACCTTTGAGCAGGAGCGCAACGAAGCGAAGATTACGGCTGACCTGCTCGAAAAACGCCCGACCGTAAACAAAGAGATCCCGGAAAGCGCAGCACGCGACCTGCTGATTTCCCTGATTGTGCTGAAATATACTCAGTCCAACTCCGTATGCTATGTTAAGGACGGTCAGGCTATCGGCATTGGCGCCGGTCAGCAGTCCCGCGTACACTGCACCCGTCTGGCAGGCAATAAGGCTGATATCTGGTGGCTGCGCCAGAATCCGAAGGTTTTGGCTCTGCCGTTTAAGGACAGCATCCGCCGCCCCGACCGCGACAACACGATCGATGTTTATATCTCCGACGATTATGAGGATGTGCTGGCTGACGGCGTATGGGAGAACTTCTTCACCGAGAAGCCGGAGCCGCTGACTCGCGAGGAGAAAAAGGCTTGGGTTGCACAGCTGACGGAGGTTGCTCTTGGCAGTGACGCGTTCTTCCCGTTTGGCGATAATATTGAGCGTGCGCATCGCAGCGGCGTACAATATATTGCACAGGCAGGCGGCTCTATCCGTGACGATAATGTTATCGAAACCTGCGACAAGTATGGCATTGCGATGGCCTTCACCGGACTGCGCCTGTTCCATCACTAAGAGTAAATAGCTATAATTATAATGCCTGCCCGAAGCGATTTGGGCAGGTGTTTTTTAATATGGGGAGGTGGCAGGATGCTGCTTAAAGAAATGAGTTTCCGCGATATCGTGGATAAATATATCTACATAAATGCCGCCGGCGTGGCGCAAGGCCTTGGCAGTATTTTTGAGGTTACGGAGGATACTACGGGCCTGCTTTGCTACGGTTATATAGACGACGAGGCAGGCGTTACCTTGGAAATCCTTTGCTGCGCTGTGCATGACGAGGCGCAAAAGACGCTGCGGCTCTTGCGTGGCAATGACGAGCAGGCGGTGAAGCTAAGGCTTGCCAAGCTGCCGGAGGCGAAGGCGGCTGTGCTGCCTGGTGATATGCCAAGGCTCAGCGAGTTCCACAGCAAGGTGGAGAGAATCCGGCAGGCCTATAAGCCGGACGAAGCAAGGGCAGCGATGCGCAGTCTGACCTCGCTCGATCCGGTAAGACTGCCGACGCAGCCTGATATCGTCACGGTTTATCTGGTGCGCGGCGAAGAGGCGGAGGCTGTTCCTGTGCTGCTCAGGGAGGTGCGCGAGGTGAAGATTATCGGCACGCTGCTGGCAGAGCCGCAGATGGCCGCCGGACTGCATAAGGGCGACGAGCTCAGCTTTTTTCTGGTGCGCAACGAGAAGGGCATTATGTGCATGGCTGTTGTGGCAGAAGGGTGAGACTTTAATTCTTGACGCAGGAGAATGTACTGCGGTATAATATTATTAAGAAAGTAGTCGTTTGGGACTTTGTCGCTCTCGCAAGGGAGCGTGGATTGAAATTCATTTAAAAATGGATGTATATTTACGTCCTGCTGTTGCTCCCGCAAGGGAGCGTGGATTTGAGTTACGTTGTGGCTTTGTAGATAGTCACAAGAAAGCCTATGGCTTTACTGTAAAAGGTAAGGCCATAGGCTTTTTCTTTAGTTATTTGTGTTATTCATTCTTCTATACTCCCACGGCTTCTCGACCTTGCCTTGCGCCCACAGGCCCTTTTTGTCCTGCTGGATGCGCTCCTGAATGCGGTCATAAAGCTCGCAGTCGTCAAAGTTCATGTGATAATGCAGCGCCATGCCTTCTTTGAGCATTTCTGCGCTCACGTCCTTTCCT
>URVO01000186.1 GCA_900551335.1 uncultured Phascolarctobacterium sp. | reverse complement strand
TAGATCTTGTTCCCGTATATGATCACGCCAAGGCCAGACTTTATCGGTTGGATGCCGATAAGCTGAACAATCATTATTATATTGTGACTAGTGCTACAACGCGTCACCTGCTTAACTCTCCGGAGGTTGTAGGCTTTGAAAACTATGACCGTATGTGTAATCCTACTAAGACTGTGCTTGATTTCTTCAACAAGAAGGGTTTGATTACCTCTGCTAATATTTTGACGATTTTGCGCGGCGGCTTAAACTATCCACTGGAGGAATGCTGCTATCGTGCAGGCATTTCTGTCAACGATATGAGCTTTTTGTCCTGTGAAAGAGTATTTGACGGCGAGCTTATTTCCGGCTTGGATATCAAATACAAGAAGCTGAGCATTATTGATGGCGGCACCTTGATTATCGGCGATATTATTGCGACGGGCGATACGCTGGTGAAGTGCCTGAAATATATTGTGAAGGAATATCGTACTGCCGGTGCGCGTCTGCGCAATATCGTTTTCTTCACCATCGGCGGCAATATGGGCATCACTGTGCTGGAGAACCTGACCGAGGAGCTGCGCGAGTATTGGCCTGATTTTGAAGGCTTCTACTGCGTATATCACGAGGGTATTTTCAGCACCTATAAGGAAAAGGGCGTTACGGGCATCAATCTGCCCTTCGTCGACTTCTACTGGAAGGACAGCGTGCTGGCGCCGGAATATCGCGAGCAGACGCTGAACGATGATGATGCGCTGTTTGAGAAATGCACTATTTATGATGGCGGTGCGCGCCGTTATGAGATTCCTGAGCATTACCATGAGGTTATGGAGTATTGGGAAGGCTTGGACGCTATTGCGGATACCGTGGATTTCGCAGCGTTTACTGATGAAAAGTTTGGCTATAAAACTCCGCTGAGCTATGAGGCATGGCTGGAGGAAAACCATTATCATAAAATCGACGAAGAGGTTGCAAAGCGACTTTATGCTCAGGAGCTGGCTTATCTTGAGAATAATAAGAAGAGAACCTTGAAGGAGATTACGACGCGCCGCATTGCAGAATTTAAGGCGGCTGTGGGCAAATATGTTGGTTTATAATTTTTATCTGGCTTAAATTTCGAGGGGGTTCCTATGAGTACAAAAGAAAAGGTTGTTGATTTAGATTTTACCAGTACGTTCGTGCCGGTGATTCACCGTCGCGGTCTGCTGACGATGTTTATGATTATGCTGGGCTTCACGTTCTTCTCCGCGAGCATGTGGGTTGGGCAGCAGCTTGCCAAAGGTCTGGATTTTTACGGCTTTATCGGTGCGCTCGTTGTCGGCGGCCTGATTTTGGGCGCGTACACCGGTGCGTTGGGCTTTATTGGTGCGGAAAGCGGCTTGTCGCTTGACCTTTTGGCGCAGCGCAGCTTTGGCGTGAAGGGCAGCTATCTGCCGAGTGCGATGATCAGCTTTACGCAGGCCGGCTGGTTCGGCGTAGGCCTGGCGATGTTTGCGATTCCTGTAGCGAAGGCTTTGTTTGGCGACAGCGAGGTCGTGATGTACGGCATGGTTTTCTTCGCGGGCGTCTGCATGACAGCGACTGCTTATTTTGGTATTAAAAGCTTGACGGCGATTTCTTATATCGCTGTGCCCTGCGTAGCGATTCTTGGCTCTGCGGCTATGTTTATGGCTGTGGCGCAGGGCGAGGGCACGCTTGTGGAGCAGTTTGCGAAAAGCAGCGGCGATTTGACGGTTATCAGCGGCGCTGGTCTTGTTGTCGGCTCCTTCGTTTCCGGCGGCAGCGCGACGCCGAATTTCACGCGCTTTGCGAAGGATGGCAAAACCGGCTTCTGGACTACGGTGGCAGCGTTCTTCATCGGCAACAGCCTGATGTTCTGCTTCGGCGCTGTTTCCTCCATCTTCGTTGGCGGTGAAGCTAACGATATTTTTGACGTTATGCTGAAGCTGGGCCTGTTCTGGACGGCAGTGCTGGTTCTTGGTCTGAATATCTGGACGACGAATGATAATGCGCTGTATTCCACCGGCCTGGGACTGGCGAATATCACCGGCTTCAGCAAGAAGCATATGGTGCTGTTCTCCGGTACGCTGGGCACGGTGCTGGCAGTGTGGCTGTATAACAACTTCTGCCCGTTCCTGGGCATGCTGAATGCAACGCTGCCGCCGATTGGTATTATTCTGGTGCTGAGCTATTTCATGAACCGCGAAAAATATCAGCCGGGCGTGAAGGTTGAGATGAAGCAGGTGGAGTGGGGCAGCGTTATCGGCGTTGTAGCCGGCGCTGTTGTTGCTAATCTGCTGCCGTATGGCATTGCTTCTATCAACGGTATGGCGGTGGCTGCTGTCTGCTATATTATCGGCAGTAAGCTGAGCAAATAAAATTTTATATCCGGGCATACAAAAAGAGCTGCACTTTTCAGTGCAGCTCGCATTTTTTTGTAGCTTATTTTTCTACGCGACCGGGATAAGCCTTGAGTGCTTCGCCCAGGATATAGATAGCGCGTTCGAGGTCTTCGCTCTTGAGCACATAAGCCAGACGTGCTTCGTTTACGCCTGCGCCCGGGGTGTTGTAGAAGCCGTTGCCGGGTGCAAACATAACGGTTTCGCCGTCGATAGCAAAGTTTTCCAGAGTCCAGATAGCAAATTTTTCTGCATCGTCAACAGGCATGTTAACCATGATGTAGAAAGCGCCCTTCGGATCGGAAGCCTTTACGCCGGGCAGCTTTTTGAGGGCTGCAACGATGGTGTCGCGGCGTTTTTTGTATTCCTTGTTTACGTCCTCCAGATAGCTTACCGGAGTTTCGTACAGACCGGCAGCGCCAACCTGCTCTAAAATCGGGCTGCACAGACGTGCCTGGCAGCATTTGATGATCTGCTTGCTCAGCTCTTTGTTTTTGCTGATGATGCAGCCGATGCGGGCACCGCAGGCACTGTAGCGTTTGGATACGGAGTCGATGATAATCAGGTTGTCATCAAGCTCAGGCATGGTGCCGAAGCTGCGATATGCACCGTCATAAACGAATTCACGGTAAACCTCGTCAGCGATGAGTGCCAGGTCATGCTTGCGCACGATGCGGGAAATCATCTCCTGCTCTGCTTCGGTGTAAACAACGCCGGTCGGGTTGCCGGGGTTGGTCAGCAGGATGGCCTTGGTGTTCGGAGTGATGTGCTTTT
>URVO01000185.1 GCA_900551335.1 uncultured Phascolarctobacterium sp. | reverse complement strand
AACGAGCCAATGATAAAGAAGCCTGCCAGCACGACAGAAGCCATAGCGAAAGCCTGCGTCGTGGCAATCGTGATGCAATAAATCGCCGGAATGCTCAGCGTGATAGAGCCAAGCAAAATTTTGCGTGCGCCTAGCCTGTCACTCAAAACGGAGCCGACATAGGTGCCTGCCACGCCGCCTAAGAGGAAGCCGGAAACAAGGCTGCTGGAGAACACGGCCTCAAAGCCGCGGAACTTCATGAAATATAAGGGCAGATATGTCGAAATACCGCTGTGAATCGAAGAGCGCATGAAGATATAGAACAGAATTAAAAAAAGTGCAACATACGACATCTTTTCGCTTGTACCGTCAGCAGCCTGCTTAGCTTGCTGCACCTCATGCTCCTTGTTGACGCGGATATAATCCGGCATCGCCTTAGCCATCAACAGAAAAACCATTAAACCGGGAATAGCAAAATACATAGTATTGTGAATGCCACCGGCCAAGCCTAAAAGAAAGGTCATCAATATCGAGCCGACAGCCATGCCTGCGTTGCCGCCGATGGAGAACAGGCCCATATTTTTTGTGCGGTTCGTATCATCACTTAAAAAGTTGACGGTTTTTGAAGCCTGCGGATGATAGGTCGCGCTGGCCAAGCTGATGCAGACAACATTGCACAGCAGCCACGTATAGCTCGAAACCCAGCCGATAAAGGCAAAGCCTGCGCCTGCCATCATCGCGCAGATGGGCAGAAAGCGAGGCAGCGAGCGCCTGTCAGTGATATAGCCAAAGGCCGGCTGAATCACGGATGACATAATATTTTGCAGCAGCACAATCGCCGCCAGCTGCGAATAGCTCAGCGCAAACAGCTCCTTGAGCTGCGGTAAAACGATAGGCAGTGCGCCTGCCTGCATATCCGTAACCATATGTCCTAATGCCAAGGCGACAACAGGATAATACATTTTCTTCATAAAAAAACTCCTTTATAACGCTGTGCCCTTAGTCGGCACAGTTAATTTGCTCATAGCAACTTTTTCCAGCTGCAGCAGCCGTACCTTGCGCCACATACCGCCGCCGTAGCCTGTCAGGCTACCATTGGCACCCACCACGCGATGGCAGGGAACAATAATGCACAGGGGATTATGCCCCACAGCACCGCCCACGGCCTGCGCTGACATCCGCGCCACGCCCTTCTGTGCAGCTATTTTCTTGGCAATATCGCCGTAGGTGACGAGTTTGCCATAGGGAATATCCAGCAGCAGCCTCCAGACCTGCATTTGAAACTTGCTGCCCTGCAGCTTAAGCGACACGCTGACTTTTGGCTCGCGTCCTGCAAAATATTCCGCCAGCCACGCCTCCGCCTGCGTAAATACGTCTAGGTCAGCCAAAGCTGCTCCGGCAATATCCTTTGCCCCATAATGCTTATCGTCCGCAAACCATAAGCCTGTCAAAGCCTCTCCGTCGCTGCGCAAAGTGATTTCGCCCAGCGGAGAAGCAACCTTTTTATAATAAAGCATAGCTCCACCTCATTCGCTGCGCTTCGTCTTACGCACAATCTTTTTCGCAGACGCATAATCCTGCATGCCCTCAATCGCACCACCGGAAATTGCCCATAAATAAATGGCAGCCGTACTGCCATAGGGACTGTAGCGCTTTTTATATTTATTAAACAGCTCGCGAGTAATTTTACGATGATGATAGAGCATCCGCAGACCGCGCTGAATCGCCAAATCATCAAAGCTCAAGATATCCGGCCGCTGCAGGCAAAACAGCAATATCATCTCCGCCGTCCATCTGCCAATTCCCTTCAGGCTGCTCAACGCAGCTATCGCCTCTTCATCAGACAGCTGCTCTACGGCCTGCAAAGCGAACTCGCCGCTAACAATTTTTGAAGCAAAATCCTTAATATATTCTGCCTTACGCAGGCTCATGCCCAACGACTGCAGCTCCTCTGCCGACGCCGCATGCACTGACGCAGGCGTAACTACAGACAGCCTTGCCTCCAAGCGCGCCCAGACCGTTGCCTGCGCCTTCGAGGATATCTGCTGCCCGACGATATGCCGCACCACAGATGCAAACAGGTCAGCGTCCAGCCTGCGCTCGATATGGCCGATTTGCTCTATCGCCCACGCCAGCTTCTTATCCTTGCGCTTGAGGTAATTTATTTCTTTTTCGCCATATTGAAAGAACATCGCTGCACCTGCCTTTCTGAAAGTATAATGATATTATAACGCTTAAGAAGCAAAAAGAATAGCGGAAAGCATCTAAATTTAGCATTTACTAGATAAAAAAAGCCAGACAGCCTTATGCTGCATGGCTTATATTAAAGACATTCAATAATCGCTTTTAAAATCGCGCTGGTTTCCTCCAACGGCCTTGCAAGGCTCTCGTCAAATACCATTTCCGGCAGGAGCGGAACATGTACAAAGCCAACCTTCGTTGTCGTACCGGCGTAGGCATGGGCAGCACGGTAAAAAATTTCGTTGCAGACATAGCCGCCGGAAGCAAACTCCAGCTGCACGGGCAACTTCTGCGCACGTAAAGAGCGGACTATTTCATGTACAGAAATCGTAGCAAAGTACGCGGCGGGTCAGGAAGAATTGGCTCGTTCCAAGGCGTGCGTCCCATATTATCCTCGATAAGCGCATCCTTGATGTTTAATGCCGCAAGATTGATATCTATTTTCGTCGTGCCGCTGTTCATGCCCGTCATAAGTATGACGTCAGGCTGTACGCGCTGCGCCTCCTCGAGCAGCAGGCGCGGCGCAAGGCCAAAGATGTTAGGCAAGCGCAGCTTATGGATGCGATAGTTATTTATAGTTTCAGGTAAAGCCTGTGCAACCTCCCACGATGGATTCATTGTGTAATGAGCGAAGGGGTCGAAGGCTGTGAGAAGCAGAGTTTTCATGATAGTACTCCTTAGAATTGGAATAAGTATATTATAACATAGCTATCTATCCTCAGTCGACAAGCTGATTACATCAGCTCGTCGACACGCCTCGCCGCTAGCGCATTTGCGCGTCGCACAGCTCCTTCAAATGCGGCGGCTGGGCAGCCAGGCACGGCTCTGCTCATAAGATAGCTGACGGTAAAAGAAAAAAGACATGTCGCATGACATGTCTTTTTTCTAACCGGCAGCTATCTATCCTCCCAGGCCGCTTCCAGCCAAGTACTTTC
>URVO01000184.1 GCA_900551335.1 uncultured Phascolarctobacterium sp. | reverse complement strand
CTTTACCACTTGACTTTACGTTGCTAATTTAGTATAGTTAGTATATAAACACTCTCACTAATCTTACACGTTAAAGGAGTAACTTCATGCAGCAAAATCACATTTTCTATCCATCCGAGTCCCAGCCGCAAACAGCAGCAGCTCTAAACACCATCACTCTCCCGGAATTATATGACAATGTTTACAGGCCTTCACTCACTCTGATTGAAGACTTTCTTTACAGCGGTGTCTATCTTTTCGTCGGTCCGCCTAAAATCGGCAAATCCTTCTTTATGGCACAGCTTGCCTATCATGTAGCCTCCGGTACTAAGCTGTGGAATTATCCTGTACAGCAGTCAGACGTTCTTTACCTTTCTTTAGAGGATGACATGCCACGCCTGCAAAAACGCTTTTCCCGTATGTTCGGTGTTGACACTACTGCCAATCTTTATCTTTGTACTAGCTCCAACAGTTTAAGTGGTGGCTTGGAATTGCAGCTAAACACCTTTCTACAATTGCATCCAGATACTAAGCTCGTTATTATCGACACCCTGCAAAAGGTACGTGAGCTGTCAGGCAATAACTATAGCTACAGTCAGGACTATGCCATTATCTCCCAACTCAAAACCATAGCTGCCGAGCATAACATCTGCATCATTGTTGTTCATCATACCCGCAAGCTGGAAGCAGAAGACAAATTTGACATGATTTCCGGCACCAACGGTCTTTTGGGAGCTGCGGACGGCGCTATGGTGCTGCATAAAAACAAACGCACTGACCTCCATGCCAGCCTCAGCATCGTTGGACGTGAGCAGCAGGAGCAAACTCTGGCGTTAGAATTTCTGCCCCAGACCTGCACATGGAAATTCGTCCAAGCGCAAAAGGATTTATGGCAGGAGCCTGCTGACCCTCTGCTAGAAAAGGTTGCAGCCCTTCTTAGTAATGAAAGACCTACATGGTACGGCACTGCTACCCAGCTTTTGACTGCGCTTGCTATCAAAGACATGAAGCCCAACGCCTTCACCAGACGCCTCAACGTTAAGGTTGATAAGCTGTATAATGATTATGGTATTCTTTATACCAATCAAAACAAGCATACTTCTCGCTTGATTACATTGCATAAAATGGAGAAAAAAGAAGCGTGACGATATGCGACGATTGCGGCGATATTTTTGGCACTTATATAAGAGTCGATTTATCGTCGCTACTAATCCTGTAAATCATCTATTTATTATGCAAAACAAAAAACAGTATCAATAAAACAAAACAGAACGCTGAAACCCGCTTGCCTACAGGTTTTTCAGCGTTCTGTTTGTTTTTGGAGGAGAAAAATATGAATTTGCTTTTTACAGCAAATAGCAGCATTTTAAAGTAAGAGTGCTAACCAATGCACCTATGGAAATTGTCTAGGTCAAAGGTCAAGGTTGCAATGCAAAATCAGGAAGGGACGACAATGCATTGGTTAGCTATCACTAACTTCACGCTTATTGTACCATAGTTTTTTGTAGTTAGCAACCCCTAACCTAATATTTTTTTATAAAATTTTTGACCTGCTCCATTCCACCTGCTTGCCGTCTGCGCTCAGGCCTCTACTTCAGCAGTCTCCTGCTCTGCTTCAGCCTTCTCTTCACGCTGCAGAAGCTGCATAAACTCCTCGCCGGTAATTGTTTCCTTCTCCAGCAGATATTCTGCCAGCACATCGAGCTTTTCACGGTTCTCGCTCAAAATCTCACGCGCCCTGCCATGAGCCTCCTTAATCAGCCCCAGCACTGCCGCATCAATCTTGCCTGCGGTTTCCTCACTGCATTGCAGCGAAGCATCGCCGCCCAGATAACGGTTGGCAATAACCTCTGTCGCCATCATATCAAACTCTTCGGTCATCCCCAGACGCGTCACCATGCTGCGTGCCAGCTTCGTCGCCTGCTCAATATCGTTCGACGCGCCGCTCGTGATGCTGCCAAAAACAACCTCCTCAGCACTGCGTCCGCCGGTCATGGTCACAATCTTGTTGAACAGCTCCTCCTTCGTCATGAGTACGCTGTCATTGTCGCTGACCTGCATCGTATAGCCTAAAGCGCCGCTGGTGCGCGGAATAATCGTAATCTTATGTACCGGCGCACTATGCTTCTGCATAGCAGCCACCAGCGCATGACCAATTTCGTGGTAGGCGATAACCTTCTTTTCCTCTGCCGAAATAACAGCACCCTTGCGCTGATAACCGGCGATAACAGTTTCAATGGATTCCTCCAAATCCTCCTGCTCCACGATATGACGCTGCATACGCACAGCACGCAACGCGCCCTCGTTGATAATATTCGCCAGCTCTGCACCGCTCGCACCAGCCGTCGCCCTCGCCAGCGTGCCATAATCAATATTATCGGCCATCTTCACAGCACGCGCATGCACCCTCAGGATAGCCTCACGGCCCTGCAAATCCGGCAGCTCCACCGGCACACGACGGTCAAAACGGCCCGGACGCAGCAGTGCCTTGTCTAGTGATTCCGGACGGTTCGTAGCAGCAAGAATAACAACGCCCTTGCTGCCGTCAAAGCCATCCATCTCGCTGAGCAGCTGGTTCAGCGTCTGCTCACGCTCGTCGTTGCCGCCAAACTGCCCGTTATCGCGGCGCTTGCCGATAGCATCAATCTCATCAATGAACACTATGCACGGCGCCTTCTCCTGCGCCTGCTTGAACAAATCACGCACACGCGCAGCGCCCATGCCGACAAACATCTCGACAAACTCACTACCGCTGATGCTGAAGAACGGCACCTTCGCCTCACCGGCTACAGCACGCGCCAGCAAGGTTTTGCCTGTACCCGGAGGACCGACGAGCAGCGCACCCTTCGGCATATTCGCGCCGATTTCCTTGTACTTGCCCGGATTATGCAGAAAATCCACCAGCTCCATGAGCGCTTCCTTCGCCTCGTCCTGTCCGGCAACATCCGTAAAGCTTTTACCGGTAGTCGCCTCGACATAAACCTTGGCGTTGCTCTTGCCAAAGCTCATAGCGTTGCCGCCCATGCGCTTGCCCATAAAATACATGAACAGCTGGCCTAAGGCAAAGAAAATCAGAATCGGCATAATCCAATTCGTGAAGAACGTCACAATCGGACTCTGCTCTCGCGGCACAACCTGCGTAAACTCTACCTTGCTCTTCATCAGACGATTTGCCAGCTCAGGGTCTTCTA
>URVO01000183.1 GCA_900551335.1 uncultured Phascolarctobacterium sp. | reverse complement strand
CATGCAAGCACCAAACACTGTTGACCCGGCAACATATAAGCCGGCTGTGTATTCTACGATTGGCGCTTTGCTGCCGCCTGTTGTAGCTATTGCCTTGGCATTGATTACGAAAGAGGTTTATTCCTCTCTCTTCGTTGGTATTGCTATTGGCGCGCTGCTTTATGCTAACGGAAACCTGGAGCTGGCATTGAACACGATGCTCTTTAATGAAGACGGCGGCATGATTATGAAGCTGGCTGATAGCTGGAGTGTTGGCATTCTCGTCTTTCTTGTAGTTCTTGGCATTATGGTTGCTTTGATGAACAAGGTTGGCGGCAGTGCTGCTTTTGGCCAATGGGCATCTCAGAATATCAAGACTCGTGTAGGTGCGCAGCTGGCGACTATTGCACTGGGTATTTTAATCTTTGTGGATGACTATTTCAACTGCTTGACAGTTGGTTCAGTTATGCGTCCTGTTACGGACAGACATCAGGTGAGTCGTGCAAAGCTGGCGTATCTGATTGATGCAACTGCTGCACCTATCTGTATTATTGCACCTGTATCTAGCTGGGCTGCTGCTGTTACCTCGTCTGTGCCTAAAGGCTCTGACATCAATGGCTTTAGCATGTTCTTACAGACAATCCCCTACAACTTCTATGCTATCTGTACCTTGGCGATGATGGTGCTGATTACAGTTCTGAAATTTGATTTTGGCGGCATGAAGGTACATGAGGATAATGCAATGAAGGGCGATTTGTTTACCACGGCTGCTCGTCCCTATGGTGATGATGAGGATAATACTGATAAGCCTAATGGTGCTGTTATCGACCTTGTTCTGCCTGTTATGGTGCTTATTTTCTGCTGCATTGTCGGCATGATTTATACTGGCGGATTTTTCACTGGTGAAAGCTTTGTAGATGCCTTCGCCGGCGCCAACGCTTCTAAAGGCCTGGTGCTGGGCAGCATGGCGACCTTCTTCTTCACCTTCTGCTTCTATATGGTGCGTAATGTGATGACCTTCAAGGATTTCACAGACTGCATTCCGGCAGGCTTTAGAGCTATGGTTGCGCCGATTATGATTCTGACGATGGCTTGGACTCTTTCCGGCATGACTGGCCTTTTGGGTGCAAAATTCTACGTGCATGACGTTGTTGCCAGCTCCGCAGGTATCCTGAAAATGTTCCTGCCGGCGATTATCTTCATGGTAGCAATGTTCCTGGCCTTCTCTACTGGTACAAGCTGGGGCACCTTTGCTATTCTTATTCCTGTAGTGTGCAATGTTTTTGGTGCAGGCGATACCTATGAGATGCTGGTTATCTCTATCGCTTCCTGCCTGAGCGGCGCTGTGTGCGGCGACCATTGTTCGCCTATCAGTGATACGACGATTATGGCTTCAGCTGGTGCACACTCTGACCACGTCAACCACGTATCCACGCAGCTGCCTTATTCGCTGACTGCAGCAAGCGTATCCGTTGTCGGTTATCTTATTGCCGGCGGTATTGCTTACTTCACAGAAAGCTCTGCAGCGCTTATTGCTCTGCCGATTACGCTGGCTCTGCTGTTTGTTACGCTGCTGGTTATCCGCAGCTATGTATGCAGAACTGCAGCCTGAGCTGTGAAAAAGCTGCTTTTTTCCTGAAAAATTAGCTGGTACAGAAATGTGCCAGCTTTTTTGTGCGCTAAAGCTAACTTTCCTGCTTAGCTTATTGGAATTTAGCTTTATTTTTGTTATAATGAATAGAGAGCATCCAAAGGAGGAAGGACCATGAAAATAGAATTTACTAAAATGCATGGTGCTGGCAATGATTACGTCTATGTTGACTGCACCAAGGAAATGCTGCCGAACCCGGGCGCTATTTCTGAATATGTAAGCCATAGACGCTTTGGTATCGGCAGTGATGGCCTGATTTGCATCTGCAAATCTGACGTTGCTGATTTCAAAATGCGTATGTTCAACGCTGACCGCAGCGAAGGCAAGATGTGCGCTGCGTAGCTAAGTTTGTGCATGACAAGGGCTTGACTGACAAGACTACTATTACGCTGGAAACTCTTTCTGGTGTTAAGGAAATTGAGATGGTTGTTGAAAATGGCGAGGTTGTCGGGGCTAAGGTGGATATGGGCAAGCCTATTTTCCGTGCTACCGAGATTCCGATGAGCTGCGACCATTATATTTTTGTCGACCAGGCAATTGTTTTGAATGATAATCATGATGATGTGACCAAGGAAAAGGTTTTCTATAACGGTACGGCAATTTCTATGGGCAATCCGCATTTCGTTACCTTTGTGGATGATGTGGACAGCCTGAAGCTGGAAGAGCTGGGACCGCAATTTGAGCATCATAAGCTGTTTCCTGAGGGTGTAAATACCGAGTTTGTACAGGTTCTGGACAAGAATACGGTTAAGTTCCGCGTTTGGGAGCGTGGCAGCGGCGAGACCTGGGCCTGTGGCACTGGTGCGAGCGCTGTTGCTGTTGCCTGCATTATGCTGAATAAAGCGGGCAAGCAGGGTGAACCGCTGAATGTACATTGCAAGGGCGGTCTGCTCAAGGTTACGCATGAGCTGAATGACCATGTAACCTTAGAGGGCAATGCTGTCGCAGTATTTGACGGCGTGATTGATATTCCTGAAAGCGTTATTAACGAGTAAACAAATTGCTTGAACTACTAGCTGCGGGCAGTCCAAAGGCTTGCAGCTAGTAATTTTTCGAGTGTTTGCTATAAATTTAAAATGATTTTAATTATGGGGGTTTCTAAATGGCATTTGTAAACGAAAATTATTGCAATTTAAAAGAAAGCTTTCTTTTTGCTGACATTGCGCACAAGGTAAGCGCTTACGCTGAGGCACATCCAGACAAAAAGATTATCCGTCTTGGCATTGGTGACGTTACGCTGCCGCTGGCAAAATGCGTTGTTGAGGCAATGGAGAAGGCTGTAGCAGAAATGGGCGTACAGGCTACCTTCCGTGGCTATGGTCCGGAGCAGGGCTATGACTTCCTGCATGAAGCACTGGTAAAATATTATGCTTCCTTCGGTGTTACGCTGGCAAGCGATGAAATTTTCATCAGCGACGGTGCAAAGAGCGATTGCGCTAATATCACTGATATTTTCAGCAACGCCAACACTATCCTGATTCCTGACCCGGTATATCCTGTATATCTGGATACCAACATCATGTGCGGCCGTCACATTATTTATATGGAAGGCAAGCCGG
>URVO01000182.1 GCA_900551335.1 uncultured Phascolarctobacterium sp. | reverse complement strand
ATGGTTGAAAGTGCCTTGGATAGAGTCATATTTCAACAGGTGAGCCAAAGCGGTGATGTCGCCAGGATCGTTGACAGCAACAACCTCTACTTCAGGATTGTTGAATGCTACACGGAAAACCTCGCGGCCAATGCGGCCAAAACCATTAATACCTAACTTTGTCATAATAACTTCCTCCTTAAATTATCATAAGAGTTTCTTATAAAATTGCACAATTTGTGCTTATTAACTTAATTCACCAGAGCCTTAGGCAAGCGCCTGCTTCTCTGACATGCGCATAATCTCATGCGCTGCTGCCTCGTCAGTAACAAGAATATCCTGACGCGAAGCACGGATAACAGAAAGAATCGCTGCTGCCTTCGACTTGCCGCCGGCAATACCGATGATAATGCCGATATGCTGCAAATCCTGCAGCATCAGGCCGGCGTTATTCGTCATATAGACCTGCCTGCCATCGAGTGCGCAATATTGGCCAAAGGCCTCGCCTACAGCACCGTCAGCCTCCAGCTTAGCGATGATATCGCTGCTCAGCCGTCTATGACGCGCCATCACGCTGGCACGGCCCACACCATGCACCAGAATATCAGCCTGCTTGATGATATCAACCACCGCACGCACGCCCACATCCTCCTGCAGAATGCTATTCAAAATGTCCTCGCTAACACTGTCGGGAACATAAAGCTGGCGGTAGGAAGCGCCAAGCTTTTGCGCCAGCACCGTAGCTATCGTGTTAGCCTGCAGCTCTACGTTATCCCCCAAGCCACCGCGAGCCGGAACCACAACGGTATTCGGCTGCGAGCCGGAGATGTTGGCTGCCATAGCCGCCATCGTTGTACCGCCGCTGACTGCCACGATATGACGCTTGCCATCCTCGAGCAGCTTGCTCAGGATATGCGCTGCCGTGCGGCCAATCTCGCGCTTCACGACATCATCCTGATCGGAATCACCAGGCAGGATAACTACCCGGCCAATCTTCAGCGTATCACTTAAGGCTTTTTCCAGGAAGGAGATATCCTGTAGCTTGCGCACATAATCCGCAAGCTCCTTTAAAATATCTGCACCCTCTTCTGTAACACTCATGCCGCTGGAGGAAAAATCCAGCAGACCACTTTTTTTGAGAAAATCAACCTGAGCACGCAGCACCCTTTCGCTGAGCCCCAATCTTGCTGCCAGAGCACGTCTGCCTATCGGCGCTTCGTGGCTCACCTGCAGCAGAATCTGATAACGCTGCACAAGCAGGTCCGTCAGCTCCGGCACAATTTTCTTTTGCAGATTAATAATACTATCCATAACTACATCCCTCGACACAATTTGTCCCTCGTGGTACTTTTTGTGTCCCACGGATTCTGTACAAATAAGTGATTTATTTGTCTATAGCCCATTATAGCATACTCTAATTGATAAATAAAGTGCTGTATTAGTGTTTACAGAAAAATTTTTGTAAAAATCGTCCTTCGATTAGCGCAGGCTAACTTATGATTTTAAAAAAGAAACTCCTTCTGGCAAAAGCAGCCTGAGCAAAATAAAAAAGCTGCCGCTTGCGCAACAGCTTTCAATATTTATCTGTTATTTACCATTTCCGGATACATATCATGCATAAAGAGACGCTTCTTCGCTGCCTGCTCCCATTCCGTACCCGGCTTGCCATAGTTGGCATACGGATCAATTGACAGACCGCCGCGCGGCAGGAATTTGCCCCAAACCTCAATATACTTAGGCTCCAGCAGCTTAATCAAATCCTTCATAATGATATTCACGCAGTCCTCATGAAAATCACCATGATTGCGGAAGCTGAACAAATAAAGCTTCAGCGACTTGCTTTCCACCAGACGCTCATCCGGAACATAGGAAATATAAATCGTCGCAAAATCAGGCTGACCGGTCATCGGACACAGGCTGGTGAACTCCGGACAGTTGAACTTCACAAAATAATCGTTACCTGGATGCTTGTTCGGGAAGGACTCCAAAACCTCCGGCGCATAATCGCTTTTATACGTCGTCTTGCTGCCTAAAAGGCTTACGCCCTGCAGCTCCTCTTGACTTCTACCACTCGTCATTATCTTTTTCCTCCTTCAAACGCAAACATTTTGCCTGCACCCACACGCTCAAGCGCTGTAACCAGCATCACGCTGGCAACACCGCAAATGCACTGGCCAATCAGCAGGCTGCTTGCCAGCACAAAATAGGGGATATCCAGCAGCACGCTCAGCCATACAGGAACGCCCAGGCCCGGTACAAAGGTTACTGCTGCCCAGATAATCCAATTGCCGCAGCCATGACGCTTACCATAAACAATAATGCTCGTCGTAACAATGCCCACAATAAAGCCCCCGATAATATCCGGCAGGCCAAGACCACCCATCACCGTATTGCTGACAACATTCGCCAGGCCAAACGGCAGAATCAGAAACGGGAAAATAGCACTCAGGCCATACATAGCCGTCGCGATGCGGATTTGGTACTGACCAAAGGCAAAGCTTTGGGTGCACATCATAATAACGATATATAACGCAATGCATAATGCAGAAAAAACTAGCTTTTGATTACTGAAATTTGTATTCATGTTCTTACTCCTCCTTCGTCAGCGGATCAATTACGCCATTAGCAGCAAAGGCTGCCTCTCTATCAATGCAGGTGCCGCACTTATGGCAGGGCCTCTCACCGCCATCATAGCAGCTCCAGGTAAGCTCATAGGGTACACCAAGACGCAGGCCCTCGGCAACAATCTCCTTCTTCGTTTTCGCAACAAACGGAGCAACCAGACGTACCTTGCGGCCGCTGCCAAGATAAACAGCCAGATTCATGGCCTCATTGAACTCAATGCTGCAATCAGGATAAGCATTGCCAGCCGCATCGTCCGCATGCGGTCCATAATAAATCTCATTGCAGCCATACTCCAGCGCGATGCTTGCCGCAGCCGACAAAAACAAACCGTTGCGGAACGGCACATAGGTGCTGACTGGCTCCCCCTTGCTCTCCTTCAGCTGTTCGGCATAAGACGCATGAGGAACATTCTCCTGCGAGCCCTGCAGCAGAGAGCAGCTGCTGTGCGCAAAAATCTTTGCCAAATCCATCTGCAAGAGCTCCACATGATAAAAATCTGCCACAGCCTGCGCTGCCTGCAGCTCCTTAGAATGCTTCTGCCCATAGAACATAGACAAGGCCAAAACATTATCACCGTATTTTTCTTTTGCCAGCGCCAGACAGGTAG
>URVO01000181.1 GCA_900551335.1 uncultured Phascolarctobacterium sp. | reverse complement strand
GTACAGACTGCGGTGAAATATCCTTTTTCATTCCGGTGTTCTTTCTGCAGGGCAACGATCTTCTTGGGACAGACTGTCACGCAAAGACCGCACCCTTTACAGCGCTCAAAACGAACCTGCATTTTCTCCATCTTCCTCACTCCTTTCTGCGGATTGCCTTTTTTGCTGCCGAATTTGCACCGTAACGCGTGCATGCAGTTTTATTCTTCCCACACGGGCTTGACAAACACCTCTACCGGCATACCGTCCGGGACGGAAACTGCCAGATCCTTCCGGTATGTGGTTCCTACCAGAGGCAGCTTTGCCTGCTTTGCAATTTCTTCCGCATAGGGCATTGCCTGCAAGATTGTCTCCGCAGTGGTTTCCCGACCCAGATTGGAATTGTTTACAATGCCGGTATGGCGCATCCGGGAAACTGCCTCGATCTCATACATCAGCTCCAGCGTTTCCTGCGGCTCTTCGGTGAGATAGCGGTAACGGTTTACCACATACCACATGTCCAGCTGATCCGGGGCATAGGCCGCAAATCCTTCGGCATATCGTCCCAGACCAATGGCGCCGGCATCATCGCCGCCCACGTCTACGATCAGATAGCCCGGCTCATACGCCATGCGCTCCATATCAAAGGAGATTGCCGGAATATCCAGGCTGGTATTGGCGTACATGGAAGCCGCCAGCGTTACGCCGTGTTCTGCAAACAGCTTTGCAAAATCCGCGGTACGGAAGTAGGGATTGACAATATCAAAATCCACAATCGTTACCTTCTCCCCGGCCAATCTCTTCATCAGGCGTGAAGGCCAGACGTATTTTGCCATGCTTGATTTCGGGATGTGCCAAAAGATATTCACACACCGAAACAATCGCGCAGATGCCAGCCTTATCATCTGCACCCAGCAGCGTCGTGCCGTCGGACGTGATGATATCCTGACCAATATAATTCAGCAGCTCCGGAAACTCCTGCGGACTCAGCACGTCCTGCGCATTGAGCTGAATCGGCGTGCCGTCATAATTTTTGTGCAGCTGCACCTGTACATTCCTGCCGCTCGCCTCGCAGCTCGTATCCATATGCGCAATCAGACCGATAACCGGCTCGCTGTCCGCACCGTTGGCAGGCAGCGTTGCCAGCACATAGCCGTATTCCGTCATTTCTACTTCCGTAAGGCCAAGCTCCAGCAGCTCGTCTACCAGATAACGCGCCAGGTCAAACTCGCACAGAGCGCTCGGCTGCGTCGTCGACTTGTCGTCCGAGGTCGTTTCAATCTGCGCATAGGCTTTAAAGCGCTGTAATAATTTATCTTGAGCAATCATCATTTTATCATAACCTTTCTTCTTCTCGCTAAGGTCATACGCTTTAGCGGCTCATGAGGTTTTCCTTTAATTCATATATAGTTTTCTGCAGCGTCGGATGCTTAAGCTCCGGCGCTATTTCTGCGAGCGGCAGCAGCACAAAGTCTCTGTTCTGCATGTCAGGGTGCGGCAGACGCAAACGCGGCGTATCCAGCACCACGTCCTCGTACAGCAAAAGGTCGAGGTCGATATTGCGCTCACCCCAATGCCGCAGACGCACGCGCCCCATCGCCAGCTCCGTCGCCAGCAGCACATCGAGCAGCGCCAGCGGCGCAAGACTCGTGCGCACGCAGGCCACCGCATTCAAAAACTGCGGCTGGTCGGTCACGCCATACGGCTTCGTAGAAATGAAGCTCGACACGCGCACTACCTCCACGCCCTGCTGCGTAAGCAGCAGGAGCGCACGACGCAGATTTTTTTCTTTATCGCCCAGGTTTGAGCCTAGGGCAATGTATGCAATCGCCATGATAGGTCTCCTCTTAAAAACGCTCCGGCTGCAGCATAGCCTCCAGCATCCGCACAGCACGCGTATTAGCCTGCACATCATGCACACGCACCATCTGCGCCCCTGCGTACACCGCCTGCAGGCTCGTCGCAAGCGTTCCCTCTAAGCGCTCCTCCGCAGGCACGCCGCCCAGCACAGCGCCAATCGTGCTCTTGCGCGATGCCGCCAACAGCACAGGATAGCCAAAGCTCGTCAGCGTATGCAAATCGCGCATCAAAAGCAGATTCTGCTGCACATTCTTCGCAAAGCCGATGCCCGGGTCAAGAATAATCTTGTCCGCACCCACACCCTGCTCACGCAAAAGCTGCGCACGCTGCGCCAAATACACAGCAACCTCCTCTACGACATTTTTATACTCGCAGTTCTGATGCATATTCTTCGGCGTACCGCGCATATGCATCAGAATAATCGGCGCCTTGCTTTTGACAACAATCTCCGCCATACGCGGGTCGGCCTCCATAGCGCTGATATCATTGATAATATCGGCACCGGCATTCAGCGCTGCCTCTGCCGTATCTGCACGATAGGTGTCAACCGACAGCACAGCCTCAGGATAGGCTCTGCGCAGCGCGCTGATAACGGGCAGAACGCGGCGGCGTTCCTCCTCGCCATCCACGCTGTCGCTACCGGGACGCGTTGATTCGCCGCCGATATCCAGAATGCCGGCGCCATGCTCCAGCATCTGTCCTGCACGCTCCACGACAGTATCCATCTGCGGTACGCGCGAGCCCGCATAGAAGGAGTCCGGCGTAATATTCAAAATGCCCATGATGCACATCTTTTCATAGGTCAGCACGCGTCCGTCCGCCAGCGTCGTCTTTAGCTCCGCAGGCTCTAAGGCCGCACGGATATCCGCCGCCACCTTGGGGATAGCAAAATACGGCATCTGGTCAAGCTTCTTCAGCAGCACCTTATACGCCTTCAGCGTGCCCAAAAGCAGCACGTCTACGTATTTTGTCGCGCAGGTCACTGCTCCCGCCGGAGTGACAGCATCGCCGCCAATCGCCAGCAGCTCCTGCTTGATGATGTTAGCCGCAGGCGTGCGCACCTCCAGCAGCTTCAGCGGAATAATCTCCGACTTATGCGCAAAAATAGGCAGACTGTCCTTATGCGCACCGATACCAGCCAAAGCCTCCGGCAGCATTTCCTTGTTTATCTTCAAAAGCATTATACTTCACCCTTTTCCACGACAGCGAACGCATTATGATTATGAATGCTCTCCATGCTCTCCACCTCGGCACGATACCACGTAATACGCTTATCTGCCTCCAGACGCAGCGCAATCTCGCGCACAGCATCCTCAACGAAGCGCGGATTCTCATACGCATGCTCGGTCACATACTTCTCGTCCGGACGCTTCAGCAGGCCATAAAGCGGCGTGCTGGCAGAAGCC
>URVO01000180.1 GCA_900551335.1 uncultured Phascolarctobacterium sp. | reverse complement strand
CCTCCAGATTTTTCTATAATATACACTATATCCTTACAATACAGTCAAGGTTTTTTCAGTTTGCTGTTTTTGTAACCTTTTGTACAGAAAAAAGTTGCTTTTTGCCCTGCCTAAAGTATATAGCGGTATATCCTTGCAGTCACGCCAAAATTCTGCTAAAGTATTATAGTAAACATATAGAGATTGTGGAAAAAGCGCCAGCACAGCTGACGCCTAATCAATAACCTCATGAAAGGTGGAATATATATGTCCTATAATTTTGACGCTGCTGTATCTCCGTTTATTAAAGCACTGCCTGCCTCCGGCTTGGCAAAATTCCTTGATATCATGGCCTCCAACCCCAACATCGTACCGCTGAGCGTTGGCGAGCCTGACTTCGACATTCCGCAGGCTGTTAAGGATGCGGAAATTGTCAGCATCAGCGAAGGCAAAAGCTGCTACACGCCGACGCTCGGCCTGTTAGAGCTGCGCGAGGCCATCGCTGACGACACTTATAAAAACTATGGCGTAAAATATGATCCGAAAACAGAAATCATGGTTACCGTCGGTGTCAGCGAAGCACTGTACACCACCATTACTACGATTATGCATCCCGGCGATGAAATCATTCTGCCCGAGCCCTGCTACGTTGCCAACAAAGCCTGCGTCATTCTTGCAGGAGGTAAGCCTGTTTCTGTAGAAACCTTCCAAGAAAACGGCTTCGTGCCGACTATCGAGGATTTGGAAAAGGCTGTAACGCCGAAAACCAAGGCCATCATGCTTGGCTATCCGAACAACCCGACCGGCGCAATCATGAGCAAGGAGCAGATTAAGGCCATCGGCGACTGGGCAGTGAAGCATGACCTGATTATCATCAGCGACGAGCTTTATGCACACCTCACCTACGGCGGCAACAAGCACACCATGTTCACCTATTATCCGGAGTTCCGCGACCGCACCATCATCTTCAACGGCTTCTCGAAGGCCTACGCAATGACTGGTCTGCGCCTTGGCTATATTATGGCTCCGGCAAGCATCATCAACGCTATGAACATTCTGCATCAATACGTTGTGCTCTGCCCGAACGTAACTGCGCAATACGGTGCCATCGCAGCGCTGAAATATTGCAAGCAGGACGTTGATAATATGGTGGCAGAATACGAACGCCGTCGCCAGATTATGATTGAAGGCTTCCGCAAAATGAACCTGCCGCTCTATGAGCCTGAAGGCGCGTTCTATGTTTTCCCCTGCATCAAGGAAACCGGCCTTACCAGCATGGAATTCGTGGAAAAGCTGCTGGAGGAGCAGGAGGTGCTCGTCATCCCCGGCAGCATCTTCGGCGCCGGCGGAGAAGGCTACATCCGCTGCTCCTATGCGTACAGCGAGGAAATCCTCAAAAAAGCCTTGGAGAGAATCGCTGTTTTCGTAACGAAATACAGAAGCCTGAACAAAGAAAAATAAGCGCTGCTTGTTAGCGCAAAAAATGAACCTCCTAAAGCATTGCTAAAGTGCTTTAGGAGGTTTTTTGGTTCTTCCCAATTTTTGGGATATTCAAGACTTGACAAAGAACATAAAAACGCCCTGCGTACTACTTTTACGTAGAACGCAGAGCGTTACTAATCACCCACAATAATGCAATTTGCCATCATCCTGCACGCCAAGATATTGCTTCAAGGCAGACTGCAAAAGCTGCGAATAATTGACGTTGTTCTTCTTCGCCAGCATATCCAGCCAACGCGGAATTGTAACAGTTTTATTCGTAGCCTTATTCAGCATCTTTTCACGGAAAGCAGGCATCCAGACATCAATAAGCGTAACAAGCTGATTTGCTTCCGGCTTCAAATCGCTAAGCCTGCTCGGATTGGGAATCTCCTCCCCATCCTCCTCCATGCCATATAAATGCAGCTGCAAGGCTTCTTTGGCATTATGAAATGCTTCCTCCATAGTATCTGCACAGGGCAAACAGCCTGGCAGGTCAGGGAAAAATACTGTAATACCATCTTCGTTAGTTTCAAAAAATGCAGGAAAAATATACGTATCCTTCATATCAAAGCTCCTTTAAATCAATACCAGCTTGCTCAAAAATACGTTTAAGCGTGCCATACGGGATATCCTTCTCTGGATGAGTAAGCGTCACTCTTCCCTTTTTTAAGGGATGCTTAAATTGATGATGGTCACCAGTACAATTAACCTCATACCAGCCATCAGCCTTAAGAATTTTGATTACTTCTCTTGATGAGCAGCTTTTCATAATGCCCTCCTTTAACATTATAGCACGTGTAATTACACGTGTAAACAAAGATAAAAATAAAAAACGCCCTGCGTACTACTTTTACATAATACGCAGGACGTTAATCCCACTAGGATACCGCTCTCACAAGGCTGCTCAGTCCTTGCCCGGAGTCTGCTTGCGCAGCAGCATCCACAACGGACCAGCCAGCAGCGTAGAGGTATACGCACCGCTGGAGAAGCCGACGAGCATTGCAAACGCAAAGTTGCGAATGGTTTCGCCGCCCCACAGGAAGATAGAAACTACAGCGAACAGAGAGGTACCAACAGTATAAACGCTGCGGCCCATTGTCTGCCAGATGCTGTTATCTACCATTTCGGTCATGCTTTCACTGCGACGATGAATCTTGAGGTTTTCACGAATACGGTCAAAAATAACAATCGTGCCGTTAACAGAATAACCAACAACAGTCAGCAGTGCAGCTACAAAGGAAGAGTCCATCTCCACATGGAAGAGGGAGAAATAGCTCAGCGTTACGGTTACGTCGATGATCAGGGCGATAATCGCTGCCAAAGCAAAGCGGAACTCAAAGCGGATGGTGATATAGGCAATCATCAGCACCCAGGAAAGCGCAATCGCCAGGACTGCCTGCTGAATCAGCTCGCCGCCAATCGTTGCACCAACGTTTTCCACACGCTGGATATCAAAGTCACCCAGCTTGCTTTTCAGGTCAGCCATAACCTGCTGACGCTGCTCGTCACTGATGACACCGGTACGAATCAATACACCCTTAGCACTGGTTACAGCGCTGTCGCTGCTTTCCAGCTGGATAATCGCATTACCAAGGTCGCGCTCCTTGAGCACATCACGTACCTCGGCAACGGAAACAGTCTTGTGGAACTGCAAATCCATGATGCTGCCGCCGGTGAAGTCAATGCCCATGTTGAAGCCCTTCACGATCATCGAACCCAGGCCGATAATCAAAAAGGTAATGGTAATAGCAAAGAAAAGCTTATAACGTTTAACAATAGAGAACTTCA
>URVO01000179.1 GCA_900551335.1 uncultured Phascolarctobacterium sp. | reverse complement strand
GCCTCAGCTGATATATCGCATAAACAAAAACCACGCCGTAAGGCTATGCGCCTTTGCATAACCAGGTGGCGTGGTTTGTTTGTTGTTAAGGTTGTAAAACCTCAACCTTACATCTATGCTGCTTGTCCTTTTTATTGTAGCCAATGCCGACAGCAAGAATGCGGCCGTCATAACGTTTATGCGCATCACCTAAGGTGCCCGCAAACTTCAAAGCGTACTGCTTCTTCCATCTCCTTATTCGGAATAAAGACCTGCCCGTTTTCATACGTCAGCAGACCATAGACAACCATAGCCGAAAAAATCTGCTGCTTCGTATTCAGCTCCAGCAGCATCGCCGCATACTCCTGAATCCTCACCGAAATACGCTCGCCTGCTGCCATCAGCGCCAAATCATCGCGCACCGCCTGCACATTGTTTTTGATATAATAAAAAATTTCATCATACGGTCCGGAGCTTGTCCAATAATTATAAAGCTGATTATTTTGCAGCGCCAGCACCACAGAGCGCGGATTATACATCAGCTCTCCCGCAGCAGTATGATAGCCGTCATACCAGACGCGCAGTCCCTCACGCGTAACCTGCGGCCTGTCCGTATTCTGCAAATACTTAGCGAACAACGCATCAACCTCACTATCCGTAAAGCCAAAAACATCGCTATACATAATCATTGTTGCCATATTATACTCGGCAAACGTGTTCAGCTCTGAGCCGCTCGTGTATTTGGAAATAGGCAGAACGCCTGTCATATACGCCAGATATACATAGGCACGGTCCTTCAGCAAATCCTTCAAAAAGAGCAGATAGCTTTTTCTGTCCTCCTCAGTGATAAATGACGTATGAAAAATGGCGTCCCATTCATCAAAAATAAAGATAAAGCGCTCGCCTGTCGCCGCCGTTATGCGCTCCAAATCCTCGGAAGCGCTGCCGCCGACGCGGTAATCAACCTGCGGATAAGCCTTGTGCAAATCATTTTTTAAGATAGCAGTAATGTTTTCTATATAGCTGGTGTAGGAGCTGCTGTCACCGCCGACTCTGCTGAAGTCAATATAAATCACGTTATACTGGTTCATCTGCTGCATGACCTGCGTATTGCCGCTGATTTTCAGGGAGGCAAAAATTTTTCTGCTGTCCCCTGCTTTAGTGAAAAAGGCTCCCAGCATATTCGCCATGACCGTCTTGCCAAAGCGGCGCGGACGTGTAAGGCACAGATACTTAGCGCTTGTACCGATGCGCTCGGCTACCCTGCTGATAAACTCCGTTTTATCAATAAAATATTTACTGCCAGCAATTTCCTCATACAGCATTGCCGGAGACAATGTATTTAAAAATAAGCCCATAATCTGCCTGCTCCTTTCGCTCTACCCCAGCAGCTTCACCAAAACCTGCTCCAGCTTCTTCACATCTATCGGCTTGGCGATGTGTCCGTTCATGCCTGCCGCCAAGGCTCGCTCTCTGTCCTCAGCGAAGGCGTTGGCCGTCATGGCCACGATGGGGATGGCCGCCTTCTCTTCGTCGTCAAGAGCGCGGATAGCCAGCGTTGCCTCATAGCCGTCCATATTCGGCATCTGCACATCCATAAAAATCAGATCATACGTGCCTGCCGGCTGCTGCTTGAGCCTATCCACGCACTGAGCGCCGTCCTCCACGCGCTCCACCACAAGGCCCATGTTCCGCAAGATGAACAGCGCGATTTCAGCGTTCAGGTCGTTGTCCTCCGCCAGCAAAATACGCTTGCCCTTGATGAGCTCTGCGCCCTGCGCACTCTTTGCTTCCTGCTCCTGCGGCTTGATGTAGTATGATTCGTCAGCCAGGCGATGCTCAAGCGTAACAATGAACCTGCTGCCCTTGCCCAGCTCGCTCTCCACCTCAATCGTACCGCCCTGCATCTCCACCAGCTTCTTCACGATAGCCATGCCCAGACCTGTGCCGCTGATTTTGCCGACAGTCGTATTGCGCTCACGCGTAAAGGCATCGAAAAGCGTCGGCAGATACTCCTTGCTCATGCCTATGCCGTTATCAGCAATCTCTGTCTGAATGCGCATATAGCCAGGACGCGAGCAGGGCAGCTCGCGTGTATTAAGCTCGACAGTGCCGCCCTCAGGCGTATATTTAATCGCATTGCTGAGCAGATTGCTGAAAATCTCCCTGATTTTCGTAATATCAGCCATAACATGCTCATGCTCCACCTGTACGCTAGTCAGCAGGCGAATATGCTTCTTCTTCGCCTCCACGCTGAATACGGAGATAAGCTCTTCAACGTCTACGCCAACTCTGGTATAGACCTCGTTGACCTCCATCCTGCCGCTTTCGATGCGCGCCATATCCAGCACGTGGTTGATAATCGACAGCAAAAGCTTGCCGGAACTCTCCATCTTCTCCACATAGCCCAGCAGCAGCTCATCCTTGATTTTCGGCTTCAGCATCATCGTGTAGCCCATCAGCGCGTTCATCGGCGTGCGGATATCATGCGACATATTCGACAGGAAGTTGGTCTTGGCTTCGCTGGCTCTCTCAGCCTGCTGCAGCGCCTGCTTGAGCTGCAGCTGGCTCTCCTTCAGTCTTGCGGTCAAAGCCACAGCCTCTCGCACCGACTTGCGCTCCTTATGCAGCAGCGTCAGCATGATGCCCATGATAAGCGCAAGCACAGCAACCAGCACCGGCATATTCTGCTTGATAAAGTCCTTCAGCGTAATATCGCGCAGCGGCTTGTCATACATCGACAGACTGCCTGCCAAGACATTGGTCGGCATAGCTCGCAGCGTTTTGTTCAGCACGGACAGCAACACAAGATCGCCCCTTTTGACAGCGAAGGCAACATTCCATGGCTTCGTCAGAAAGACACCGTGCAGCTTTTCATCATAGGCATAATCTGTCAGCGTACTGTACTTTGCCAAAAAGCAGTCCGCCTGACCATTGCGCACAGCCTGCTCCACCTCAGCACCCGAAGCATATTCAACAATCTTCCACTGCGGATAGTTATGGGCAGCATAGGCCTTGGCAAAATAATTATTCTTAGTCACAGCAAGGATATTGGCTGCATTCTCATTGAACTGCTTCTGCGCTGTAACAACAGGTATGGTAATCGACATGATTCTGTTGGAAAGCATGAAGCCATTTTCTTCTGCCAAATAGTGGTTATCATTAAAATGGAAAATCATGTCGATTTTGCCATCCTTCAGCGCCTGGTTCATCTCCCCCTGCGTAGCGAAGCTCTGCACAGCAAAGTCCAGCTGCTGCTCCTTAAAGCAGCCCGACGCATAGAGGATATAGTCCGCGATAAC
>URVO01000178.1 GCA_900551335.1 uncultured Phascolarctobacterium sp. | reverse complement strand
ATATTGATTTCTTAAAGTCAAGTACAATTCTCACAAAGATTCTTGTGCAAAATCACACTAGATATAAAAAGAACCGCACTCACATGCGGTTCCTAAGTTTTAAATTTGGTCGGGGCGGCGAGATTCGAACTCACGGCCTCTTGTACCCGAAACAAGCGCGCTACCAAACTGCGCCACGCCCCGACATTTCGTTGTTAGTGCTTTGTGCATCAGCAACGAATATTATTATAAGGCATCATCAAGCTTTTGTCAACACCTTTTTCGAAAAAACTTAAAAAAAGTTTTTCTGCCCTTTTTTAGCCCTGGGTTACGACACGAATGCTGGTAACTTCAAAGGCTTCGGCAATGGCCGGCAGAATCTCACGCTCAATGTTGGTGCGGTGCAGCTCGCTTTCTGCTACCATCATGATGCGGGTATCAGCATAGTTGATGTTATGCAGCTTGCTTACCAGACGCTTGAAGGTTTCTTCACCAATAATTGCTTTAAGCTTTTGCAGACGTTCGAAAACCTCCGGCTTTTCTTTTTGCATACGCTCTTCCAACGGGGAGAACGGAACGGTTACTACACGAGCATCACGCGCCAGGACGTAATTTTCTTCACCTTCGCCAGGTACTACTAAATCTTCACGCATTTTTATATTCCTCCAACTCTATACTTTAACTAAATGAACCTGCAAACGCAGAATTTATTCCTTTATATTATATGTCACGAACACTTTTCCGTCAAGCAGCAGGATTTTTACCATTAAAGTAGAATATATATGGCGGAAAAAATTGACAAGGACCGGAGCCACGTCTGTGCCCCTACTGCAAGTCTGAGATTGCCGATGATGCGACTCGCTGTCCACATTGCACCTCGCATCTGGAGTAAACAGCGCCCAAAAATTACAAAACGACTTCTTTGCTATGGCATTTTCCTGTGAAATGTGAATTTTGACAGGGAAATGCCATTTTTCACGCATTTTAGTTTGCTAAAAAACGCTATATACGTTATAATGGTATGCATATGAAAATCGCCCAGTATTTCTGGCTTAAAATTTTACGACTGACGCTTGTTATTTGTAATCTGCGTCACATTATAAGGAGGTTTATCGATGTCAGTATTTGACGTCTTACAAGAGCGTGGCTTCATTAAACAAATGTCCCACGAAGCAGAGATCAAAGAATTATTAGAAAAGGAAAAAATTACCTTCTATATCGGCTTCGACCCTACCGCCGACAGCCTGCATGTTGGTCACTTCATCGCGCTGATGATGATGAGCCATATGCAAAGAGCCGGTCACCGTCCTATCGTGCTGCTTGGCGGCGGCACCGGCATGGTTGGTGACCCCAGCGGCAAGGACGAAATGCGCAAGATGCTGACTCCGGAGTTCATCGCGCACAACATTGCCTGCTTCAAGAAGCAGATGAGCCGTTTCATCGACTTCAGCGAGGGCAAAGCTATCATTGCCAACAATGCTGATTGGCTGCTTGACCTTAACTATGTACAGCTGCTGCGTGAGGTTGGCGTGCACTTCACCGTTAACCGTATGCTGGCTGCTGAATGCTTCAAAAAACGCTGGGAGAAAGGCCTGACCTTCTTCGAGTTCAACTACATGATTATGCAGTCCTACGACTTCTGGAAGCTGCATCATGATTATGGCTGCGTGATGGAGCTGGGCGGCGACGACCAATGGTCCAACATGCTCGGCGGCGTTGAGCTGATCCGCCGTAAGGATCAGGAGCCTGCCTTCTGCATGACCTGCAAGCTTTTGACCACCAGCGATGGCCGCAAAATGGGCAAAACCGAAAAGGGCGCTCTCTGGCTTGATCCTGAAAAAACCTCTCCTTATGAATTCTACCAATATTGGCGCAATGTCAACGACAGCGACGTGAAGAACTGCATGTCCCTGCTGACCTTCGTGCCTATGGAAGAGGTTCATCGTCTGTGCGACGTAGAAGGCGCAGCTATCAACGAGGCTAAAAAGGTTCTCGCTTATGAGGTTACCAAGCTCGTTCATGGCGAAGAGGAAGCACGCAAGGCACAGGAAGCAACCGAAGCTCTCTTCGGCGGCGCAGCTAACAATCTGGAAAATATACCGACAATTGAAATCACCTCTGAGCAGACCTCTGCCAAGGTTATCGACGTTCTCACCGCTGCTAAAGTTTTCAGCAGCAAGCGTGAAGCACGCCAAATGATTAACCAAGGCGGCCTGACCGTTGGCGAAACTGTGCTGCAGGATGCAGAAGCAAGTCTGAGTGCAGATATGTTTGATGCAGAAAAGAGTCTCTTAATCCGCAAGGGTAAAAAGAAATATTTCCGTCTGCTGATTAAATAAGCCTTTGAAAGCCATCTATGCTCTTTACGGATATAGGTGGCTTTTTTATAATGTAAAACACAAACTATTCTTACAAAAAGATAGTAAAAGGAGTACTTAATGCAAAACGAAAAATTAAAACCTTCATTAATTATCCCCATCGGCCTGATGTTATTTTCCTTCTTCTTCGGTGCCGGAAACTTGATTTTCCCGCCTGTTTTAGGACAGATGGCCGGTGAGAACATCGGCTGGGGCATGCTCGGCTTCTGCCTGAGCGGCGTTGGCTTTCCTCTGCTGGGTGTGCTTGCTGTAGCGATGAAGAAAAGCGATAACCCGGATGCTATTGCTATGCCTATGCATCCGCTGTATGCACGTGCAGTTACTATTCTCTGCGCACTGGCTATCGGACCGCTGTTCGCTATCCCCCGTACCGCTGCCGTATCCTTCGATACAGGCATCAGCGCTCTGCTGCCCGCTGCCTTCGACGGCTTCGGCTTACCGCTCTACAGCGCGTTCTTTTTCATTCTGACTTATTTCTTCTCTATTAATCCGTCGAAAATCATCGGCAACATCGGTAACTTCTTGTCCCCGATGCTTTTAATTTGTCTTGCTGTTCTCGTGGTTTGCGTTTTTGTAAATCCGACCGGCAGCCTGCAAATGCCTAATGCTGAATTTACGGCTACCCCGTTCTTCCGCGGCTTCCAAGAGGGCTATAACACGATGGACCTGCTGGCAGCAATCCTGTTCGGCTCCATCACCATCAAGGCTATTGAAGCACAGGGTATCACCGATAAAGCTGTGCTGACTAAGCTCTGCTCCTACGCTGGCCTGATTGCCGCCTTCTTCCTCGCTATCATCTACGTAGCACTGGCTTATACCGGCGCCTTGAGCATCAACGTTTTTGGTGTTATCCCTAACGGTGCAACCCTGCTCAGCAAAATCTGCACATACTACATGGGCTTCGGCGGTCAGATTGTGCTGGCATTGATTATCTTCTTTGCCTGCCT
>URVO01000177.1 GCA_900551335.1 uncultured Phascolarctobacterium sp. | reverse complement strand
CAGAATCCGGCTCCTTAGAACAATCAAACAAATTTTTTATCCACTGCATATTCTTGTCTTCTGTTTCTTTATCCAGCTTATCTTTGTCATCTTCCTTATCGTCTTTATCTTCTTTATCATCCTTATCGCCCTTATCCGTTGAGCCATTAGTGATAATCGAATTAGTCTTGCCCATGAGCGTTTCCAGTGTATGCGTAAGGTTATCAGAAAACATTAACCCAAAGGCTGCTATACAAGCCAAAACTATCGCATACTCTACAGTCTCCGCTCCCCTGCTTTTTAATTTTTTCCACATATAAAGTCGTTCCCTTTCTTTCTATAACGGCTTTTTTACACATCCGTCTCCAACATTACGAAGGCGTGATTTTTATGCCCACATATTCATGATAATTTTATCATTCCCCTGCGAAAATAGCAAGAACCTCCTGCCTTATCCCCCTAAAAAAAATTCTCTACGCGTGAAAAGACTCTCCGCAGGCTAAGGCTTATGTCCTCAAGCTGAACGCACCTAAAAATAGAGTCGTGCAGCAGCTGCACGACTCTAAAATTTTTATGCCTTATTTTACCAGTGGTACTTCTCGCCCCTGCTGATTTTGAACGCCCGATAAATCTGCTCAATGAGCAGCAGACGAATCATCTGATGCGTAAAGGTCATCTTCGAAAAGCTAAGCGCCAGGTCCGCACGCTTGCGCAGCGCATCAGTATAGCCAAACGCGCCGCCGATAACGAACGTAATATGGCTGCTGCCTGCCAGCGTCAGCGCATCCAGCTTCGCCGCCAGCTCAGGGCTGGACAGCTGCTTGCCGATGACATCGAGCAGAATAACATAGCTGTTTTGCGGAATGATAGCCAAAAGGCGCTGCGTCTCGCGCTCGAGCACCTGCTCCTTTTCCGCTGCTGACGGATTCTCCGGCATACGCTCCTCGTTAATCGAGAGCGTTTCCAGCTTGCAGAACGGCGTCAGGCGCTTGCTGAACTCCTCAATACCGGCTGTCAAATATTTTTCCTTAATCTTGCCTACGCAAGCTATCGTTATCTTCAATTTGCGTATTCCCTAGGCACTTCCTCAAGTACAACGTTGACGCTCTCAACCTGGCCATTTCGCATAATCTGTACCTCTACGCTGTCGCCAACCTTGCATTCAGACAGCTTCGTGCGCAGCTCAACAGCACTCTTCACCTTACTGCCATTGAAGCTCAGGATAATATCGCCGGCACGGATACCGGCCTTCGCTGCCGGACTGCCCTGAACAACCTTCACAAGGAAGATGCCGCCATGCAGATTCATCTCAAAGCCATAGCGGTTAGCAATATCCTGGTCCATCAGCGATGCGCCCAGATAAGGTCTTGCTACGCGGCCCTTATTTGCCAGCTCATCCAGAATCGGTTTAGCCGTATTGACAGGGATAGCAAAGCCAATGCCCTCGACGCCGCTGACAGCAATCTTCGCACTGTTAATGCCGACAACCTCGCCGTCTGCATTCACCAGCGCACCGCCGCTGTTGCCGGGGTTGATGGCTGCGTCCGTCTGAATCAGGTTGAACTTGCGCTCACCGATTTCAATGCTGCGGTTCAAAGCGCTGATAACACCAGCCGTCACGCTGCCGCGGAACTCCATGCCCAGCGGATTGCCGATAGCAATAGCAGGCTCGCCGACCTGCAAAGTATCGCTGTCGCCAAACTCTGCCACCGGCAGATTATCCAAATTGATTTTAACAACTGCCAGGTCGGTTACGGCATCTGCGCCCAGCACCTTGCCCTTGACAGTGCGGCCGTCCGGCAGGCTGACGATGATTTCGCTCGCACCCTCGACAACGTGGTTATTCGTTGCGATATAGCCGGCCTTATCATAGATAACGCCGCTGCCCGTACCGCGCTCGGTCAGCTGCACGCGGTTGAAAAAGTCACGCACATAGGCCTTGTTCGTAATGCCCACAACAGCAGGGCCAACCTTTTTCGCAGCTGCCACAATCGGCGTATTGCGTGCCGCACTAAGCTGCTGCTCCGTCTTTACTGCCGGCTTTTCCTTTACCGCTGCAGAGGTTTTGCTGTCGCCGCAGCCTGCAACAAGAATTGCTGCGCCTAACAGGCCGCAGACAAAAATATTAGCAGATTTTTTCCAAATACCTTTCATCTGTATTCAACTCCTTATATTAAAAACCTAAATCCAGAGTCAGCGGACTGTCCGCCACAAGCTTATGCTGGTCAGCAACAAACAGCTGCGTTTCCTCCAGACGTTTTTTATCAGCCAAAATATTTTCTACAGTGTCCTGCGCCAGCTGCGGAAGATTATTCTTCTCGCTCAGATGCGCAAGCACAACATGCTCAGGAAGCTTCGCCAGTGATGCCAGAAACATTCCGGCAGTATTATTCGACAAATGCCCGCGCGTGCTTAAAATACGCTGCTTGAGCGCCTGCGGATAGGGACCGTTTTTCAGCATCTCGACATCATGATTAGCCTCTAGCACCAGCGTATCGCTGCCAGCCACGGACTCACGTATCGTGTCCGTGATAAAGCCGGCATCAGTAAGATAGGTGCATTTGGCGCCGCTGGCCTGGCTCGTAAAGCTGTAGCCATGCGGATCGGCCGCATCATGCGGTATAGCAAAGCTTTCTATGCGCATATCGCCGCACAGCAGTCCGCCCTCTATAAGGCGACAGTTCTTACGCTCCATCGCCGTATATTTGCCTAAGATAGCACGCCAGGTATGCATGCTGCTATACACAGGCACCTGATATTTTTTCAAAAATGTTTCCAGTCCACGCACATGGTCGACATGCTCATGAGTTATGAACACGCCGTCCAGCTCCTCAGGACTGACGCTGATCTCCTTCATGCGCTTTGTAAGCTCACGACAGCTGATGCCGATATCGACAAGAAAGCGCTGCCTTGAGCTGCTGATAAGCGCCGCATTGCCCTTGCTGCCGCTTGCCAGCATCACAACCTGTAAATCATTCATCACAAAAACTCCACTCTCTTACTATAGACATCATTATAGCAAATTTTTTGTACGCTATTGTGGCAATTTCGTAAAAATAAATTTGCAATATCTAGAATTATTTTTTCTGTGCAAAGAAAAAGTGTACCAACCACGACCTGTGATTAGTACACTCGTAAATTTTAATGCTGTTTAATGCACTTCGGACACAGACCGAAGAAATAGAACTGACGACCGCTGATCTGATAGCCGCTCTGCATTTCTACTGACTGCGTAAGCTGCTTTCTAATTCCCTCGTCCATCAGTGCATCATCTACGGCACCGCATTGCAGGCAGCGCAGATGGTAATGCTCACTCACGTCCGCATCATAACGGAAGGAG
>URVO01000176.1 GCA_900551335.1 uncultured Phascolarctobacterium sp. | reverse complement strand
TTAATTTTTTAGAAGATGTCATTTTCTCACCCACTTTTTAGTACCAGCTCATAATATCTGTTTTTATTATAAGAGCATAACGCGATTTTGGCAAGGGGTTTTTCGTATTTTTTCTGTGAATTGTATACAAAATTTGTGATTTCTTTAATTACGTAATTAAGCAAACCGCCTTCAGCAGCTTTTTTCTCCACACACAAGTGGAAAATCGTGCGGTCCGGAAAAGCAAAAAGCCCTCGGGAAAATCCCAAGGACTTTAATAGCTTTAATTATTCAGCTGCTGCAATGACTTGCTTGCCATTGTAGGAACCGCATTCAGGGCAAACGCGATGCGGCATTTTCATTTCATGACATTGCGGGCATTCAACCATGCCAGGAACGCTCAGTTTCCAGTTAGCACGACGTCTGTCACGACGAGCTTTGGACATTTTTCTCTTAGGTACTGCCATTTCTCAATACACCTCCTCAGTGCTATGAAGTGAATTTAATTTTTGATGAATTGCTTTAATGCCGCCAGCCTTGGATCTACAGTGAACCTGTCACATCCGCAGTCACCATCATTAAGATCAGCGCCACAAACGGGACAAAGTCCCCGGCAGTCTGGCTTACACAGAGCCTGCATGGGCTCTGCAAGCAGCAGCCCTTCACGAAGCGGAGCAGTTATATCAATAACGTCCGAATCGTAAACAAAAGCATCATTTTCGATATGCTCAGCACTTGCCGGATAAAACTTCTCGACAACTTCTGCTTCGGTAACGCCTGTGAAATCCTTCAGGCAGCGTCCGCAGGTACGCTGTACCTTGGCCTGCATCTTCGCCTGAAGCAGCAGTACGTCACCAACATTGCTCATACTTCCTTCCAGATGCACTGTCCCTTCGATAGCCATCACGGACGGCTCAATCTCCAGTTCAGCAGGCGAAAGCTCGTAAGCAAGGGTCTTTTCACCGACTAGTCTTTTCTTGATTTCTGCGACATTGATTTTAATCATATTTCACCAATCGTTACAATTATAGCGGTAATACAGCTCTTTGTCAAGTAAAACATCTTGCATTTCGCAGATAAATTGCGAAAACAGGCTGCTCACTTCATTAGATGAAGTATGTTTACAGCTTAAATATAACGCTTTCTTTTTTCTAAAATAATCCTCTGCTGCGCCCTACAGCTTGATGATACGACGGCAGATATTATAGGTGTCACGCGCAATAACCAGCTCCTCGTTCGTAGGAATAACGAAGATTTTTACACGCGCACGACGCACGCTGATTTCGCGCTCCTTGCCACGCACCTGGTTCAGATCGGGGTCAATACGTGTGCCGAGATACTCCAGGCCGTTGCAGATCTTGTCACGCATGAACGGAGAGTTCTCGCCCAGGCCGGCCGTAAAGACAATCGCATCTACGCCGCCCATCGCTGCCACATAGCCGCCCACATATTTTTTAACCTTATAGGCAAAAACGTCAATCGCCAGCTGGCTGCGCTCATCGCCGCGGTTCGCTGCACTCTCCAGGTCGCGGAAGTCGCTCGACAGGCCGCTGATGCCTAAAATACCGCTGCGGCGATTCAGATAATCGTCAATCTGCTGCGCATTCATATTCTCCTTCTCCATCAGGAAGGGGATAATCGCCGGATCGATCTCACCGCTGCGCGTACCCATAATCAGGCCCTCCAGCGGCGTATAGCCCATGCTCGTGTCGATAGACTTGCCATATTTGATAGCCGCAATACTCGCGCCATTGCCCAAGTGGCAGGTGATGATGCGCAAATCGGTCATATGCTCGTGCATCAGCTCGGCAGCACGCAGAGCCACGTACTTGTGCGAGGTGCCGTGGAAGCCGTAGCGGCGCACGCCATACTTCACGTACATCTCGTAGGGCAGGCCGTAAAGATAAGCAACCTTCGGCATCGTCTGATGGAAGGCCGTATCGAATACTGCTACCTGTGGCGTGCCGTGCATAATCTCCATGCAGGCCTTAATGCCGTGCAGGTTAGGCGGATTATGCAGCGGTGCAATCTCGCAGCAGGCCTCGATACCATGCAGCACGTCGCTGGTAATCAGCACGCTGTCGGTAAAGCGTTCGCCGCCATGCACCACGCGGTGGCCTACAGCGTCAATCTCGGACATATCCTTGATAACGCCGTATTCCTTGCTCGTCAGCGCCTTAATAGCCAGACGGATGCCAACCTTATGGTCAGGAATTTCTTCTTTTATATCAATAGTATATTTACCTGAAGGCGTATGCTTAAGGGTGGAGCCCTCCATACCAATGCGCTCAATCAGGCCTTTAGCTAATACGTGCTCGCCTTCCATATTGATCAGCTGATATTTGATGGAAGAGCTGCCACAATTTACTACGAAAACAATCACGATAAACCTCCTGCAAATTGCAAATAGAGTCTCCTCCCGTAGATGAGGAGTCTTGACTATATATCATTAGTATACACTATTTCACGCCTCTTGAACAGAAATATTTTCGCAGCTTGCCTGCTTATGATATAATTTTAGCAAGAAAACAACGCTCGGAGGCACTAATTATGCAGGCTACAGGCATTATCGCAGAATATAATCCCTTTCATAACGGTCATCAATATCATATCCGGCAGGCGAAAAAGCTCACGCAGCAGCCTGTCATCGTCGCGATGAGCGGCAGCTTCATGCAGCGCGGTGAGCCGGCGATTCTCAGCAAATGGCAGCGTGCTGCCCTCGCTGTCAGCTGCGGCGCCGACCTCGTGCTTGAGCTGCCCTGCGCCTTCACGCTGCGCAGCGCCGAATTCTTTGCGCAGGGCGGCGTCTCGCTGCTCGCCGCCTCCGGCTGCGTCAACGCGCTCTGCTGCGGCGTAGAAAGCGCAGGCTGCGACTTTCCTGCCCTCGCGCGCATCGCCTGCGACGCAGGCGTGCAGGCGCAGCTGCAGACACTGCTGCGTCAGGGCACAAGCTATGCGTCAGCCTGGGAGCAGCTCTTCGCTACCCACAGCGAAAAGCTCGATAAGCCGCTCAGCTCGCCAAACGATATTCTTGCACTGAGCTATACGCAGGCCATCCTCCGTCACGGCTATGACATCGAACCGCTTTACGTGCAGCGTCAGGACTCAGGCTACAACTCCACGGAAATCAGCAGCATGCTCGCCAGCGCCACCGCCATCCGCCAGGCGCTCGCCACAGGCAATGCGTCCTGGCAGCAGGCCGTGCCGCCAGCCGTGCAAAACGCTCTGCCCCACGCAGGCTATGATGAACGCCTGCTCTGGCAGCTCATCTGCTATCGTCTGCGCCTCCTGAGCCCTGAGGAAATCGCCGCACGCACGGAATGCAGCGAGGGGCTCGAAAACCGCCTCAA
>URVO01000175.1 GCA_900551335.1 uncultured Phascolarctobacterium sp. | reverse complement strand
ATTGCACGTGCGCTGGCGCTGGAGCCGGAGGTGCTGCTCATGGACGAGCCGACGAGTGCGCTTGATCCGGAGATGGTTGGCGAGGTTCTGCGCGTTATCCGCGATTTGGCAGAGCAGGGCCTGACGATGGTTATTGTAACGCACGAGATGGCCTTTGCGCGTGATGTATCGAATCGCGTTATCTTTATCGACCAAGGCGTTATTGCCGAAGAGGGCGCTCCGCAGCAGCTTTTCAGCAAGCCGAAGAACAAACGCACGCAGGATTTCTTAAGCAGATTTGCGCAGGCGTAAAAAGGCTTGTAATTTTTCCGTAACCATAGTAAAATATAAGTACTGAAGGTTTGATTGTGTAATGCTCCAATGGTTTTGCACAATACAGCAAAAACCCCGAGGCGGCCACCTCGGGGTTTTTGTCTAGCTCTTGCCAAAAAAGCTTTTTTGTGTTATATTGAATGTAGAAAACAACCGCCCACAAGGTGGGTTGCTGTTAAGTGGTTTGGAAATTCCGCCCCAGGAAACGTGCAAAGTTTTGGGGCGGTTTTTCTATGTTGACTTTACTTCTTGTTCTGAAAAATGAACGTCAGCAATGCCAGTATAAATATTCCAAAAATCATCAAATCCTGGAAAGTAAAATATACCATAGACATCACCTCCATTCCAATGGAATTTCGGCAACGCCACCCTGCAACACGGTTGTTGCTTATAGAATAACATATAAACGAATTTTTGGCAAGTAATGCTGGTTTGTCTATTGTTTACAAATTAAACGCAGGATTTTTTCCATTACTGTAGAAATATACAGTAATGGATTTTTAATTTTAGGCAAGAAGGTGATGAAATGAAGATTTTACGTCGTTTACTGCTTTGCGCAATGCTTCTGCTGTGTCAGCAGGCTTGGGCAGCGAAGCCGACAATTCTTTATGTGCCGATGGATAACAGGCCGGTGTGCCTTGATTATACAGTGGAATCTATGCGTGCTGCCGGCTGGGATGTACAGACACCGCCGGTTGAGCTGCTGGCATCGGCGACGACATGTGGTAAGCCGGAGCAGCTTTTTGACTGGCTGGAGGCTAACGCGAAGGAGTCTGTGGCCATAGTGGCATCAAGTGACGCTCTGCTTTACGGCGGACTTGTGGCGTCGCGCACGCATGAAATCCCGCTGCCGACGCTTGAGGAGCGTGCAGAGCGGCTGGTACAGCTGAAAAAGGCTCACTCTGGGCAGAAGGTTTACGTTTTTGCGACGATTATGCGTTCGCCAAAGGCCAGCAGTGCGCCGGTAGAGCCGGAGTATTATGCTGAGTGGGGACCGCAGATTTTCCGCATGGGCGCCCTTGAGGACAAGCTGGAGCTGAAGGAAATCAAGCGCAGTGAGGTACGCGAGCTGGCGGATTTACGTGCGAAGATTCCGCAGGAGGTGCAACAGGATTTATATGCGCGTCGCGCCGATAATATTCGTGCGACGGAACTGCTGCTGCATGGCGTGGAAAGCGGTGACTTTGATTATATGCTGATTGGCCGCGACGATACAGCGGCGTATTCGCAGGCACATCGTGAAGCGCGCAACATGGATATTCTTGTGCGTGAGCTGCCGCGTGAGCGCATCCGCTTTTTTGCCGGAGCAGATCAGCTGGGACTTTTGCTGCTGAGCCGTGCGGCAACGCGTTTGCAGTATGAGCTGCCGCTGGTTAATGTGACCTATGCCGCAGGCAAGGGCGGTGCAACGCTGCCTTCCTATGAGGATGATACGGTGGCCGAAAGCGTAAAGCAGCACGTTTATGCTGCCGGTGCATTTCCGATTAAAAACCGCAAGCATGCAGATTTGCTTTTGGCGGTGAATACGCCTGCTGACGGCGTGACGCTGGAGGCGAGCGCTGCGGCTAATAATTATCACGTAGATAAGCAGACGGATGGCTTTACGAAGAAAGTGGAGCGTTTGCTGAATCATGGGCATCAGGTGGCGCTGGCCGACGTGAAGTATGGCAACGGTGCGGATAATGCACTGGTGAAGAGCTTGTTTGAGAGAAAGCTGGCTTATCGTCTGGCAGCTTACGGCGGCTGGAATACGGCTGGCAACAGCTTGGGCTTTGCGCTGGCACAGGGACTTTTGGCTGGCAGCGTCAGCGATGCGGAGCGTGAGCAGCTGTTGAATGTGCGTTATCTTGATGATTGGGCGTATCAGGCGAATGCACGCATGACGACGTACCAGAAGCTCATCTGGCCGCAGTATTGGCCGAACAGCGGCTTGAACGACGAGCAGCGAGGTGCAGCCGAGCAGTTTATTACCCGGGAAATAGAGAAGGTGGCAGAGCCGTATATGGGTAAGGCTGTAGAGGAGTATCGTTTTACGCTGCCGTGGAGCAGAATGTTTGAGGTTGATGTAGAGAAAAAATAAATTTCCATTATAATGAGGGGGAATAGTATGTTAAAAAATTATACGCTGCGCTTGGCGCAGGAGAGTGATGCGGCAGCGCTGTTAAAAATTTATGCTCCGTTCGTAGAGAGCGAGGACAGGCGCCTCAGCGATGTGTCGTTTGAGTACGAGGTGCCGAGCGAGGAGGAGTTCGCCGGACGCATTCGCGATATTTCGGCAAAATATCCCTACATCGTCTGTGAGCAGGAGGGCGAGCTTATCGGCTACGTCTACGCTCATCCTCACATTCAGCGTGCAGCCTATCAGTGGGGCGCAGAGGTGACGATTTATCTGGCGCCTGCAGGACAGGGTGTAGGCTTGGGGCGCGTGATGTACACGGCGCTGGAAAGGCTGCTGCGTCTGCAGGGCGTGGTTGTGACCTATGCCTGCGTGACGGCGAGCAACGAGCACAGCGTGAGGATGCACGAGGCCTTAGGCTATAAAATTGTCGGCACGTTCAACAACACCGGCTTTAAGCATGGTCATTGGCTTGACATGGTGTTGCTCGAAAAGCGTCTTGCTGACCTGCCAGCTCAGCCTGCGCCGCTGCGCGGCGTGCAACAGCTGGCGGCAGCAGAGGTGGCAGAAATTTTACAGCAGCGTTGAGCGTGGCAAGCAGCTTTGATAATTAAGCAAGCTAAAATTACATACGCAAAAAATAATTTATTCTCGAAATATGAGGAAGTGTACACATTGAGCATAAAAAGCTCTTGTGTGCACTTTTTTTATGTGATAAAATTAATTTAGTTACTTTAGTTTGGTTTGAAATGTAGTTATAAACCTAGTTATGAAGTTTTTTGGGGTATGATATTATGTTTACTTGGGGGAAAAAGAAAATATTCATGGCCTTGACTGCGTGCCTGCTGCTGGCGGCCTTACTGGCGAGCGGCTGTATGGAGCAGAGCAAGGCAGGCTATCGCAATAACGACGGCAGACAGAAGCTTATTGTGGGCAGCGATCTCTATCCGCC
>URVO01000174.1 GCA_900551335.1 uncultured Phascolarctobacterium sp. | reverse complement strand
GAGTATATCCATCAGCAACACCTCCCTCTTAAGGGATTTTCAGTGAAACTGAATTAATCGCGTTAGAGGGACAACCGCCTACCGTTATGGAAGCACCTTGATAATATTTTAGCATAAATTGCGGTATAAAGAAACTATGGGGAAGAAAGTAAAAATATTTTTAGTATTCAGCTGTAAAATATCTGTGTAATGCGTTTATGAAGATAAAAGAATGGTATAATAGAGGTACATAGATGAAAGGACGTGAAAGCGTGAAGATAAAAACGTTGATGAGTGCGATGCTGCTCAGCAGTGCTCTGCTGTGGGGTGCGGCGGCGCAGGCGGCAGATACGCTGCTGGCAAGCGAGCCGGAGCTGGAGCTGAAGCAGGGCAAGGTGACCGCAGAGCTGTGGGGCGACAGGCTGGCGAACGGCTATGCGCACGACCTGCTTGTTATCGTGAAGAATAAGGATAAGAAAGTCATCACTGCTTATCAGCCGAGCATTAAGGGTGGCTATAACTGCCTGCTGCAGCTTGTTAAGCCTCAGGGCGAAGAGCCTGCGCAGCTGCTGGTGAGCGCAGGGCAGGGCGATTGGCGTGCGCCGAGCGAGTACCGCATTATCTCCTTTGCTGATTTAAAGGAGGTGCAGGAGGTTTTTGGTGTGCCGGAAAGCTCGGGCATTGTGACGCAGGCAGAGCTGAAGGATGGCAAATTGCAGCTTTCCTTGCTCAATGGCAGCAGCGAAAGCGTGGCGCTGGACGCTGGCGTGAAGGCTGAGGTCGGACGCGTGGAATACAGCGGTCTGCATTCACTGCAGCCGTGGGATGTTGATGACGACGGCGTGGATGAGCTTTTGGCAAGCCAGCGGCTTACGCAGGGCAAGACGCCGCTGGCCGACATCGGCGTGGTGTGGAAGCGTAGGGCTGATGGCGAAGGCTGGGAGGCTCTGGGCACGACGATTATGACGCTGGCGCCTGCTGCGCAGGGGAACACGGTGAACGATGGCGCTGAAATGGCGGCGGGAACGATTCTTCCGCGCAGGCTTGTCGTTCGCGGCGGGGAGGCGACCTTCCCCATATTCGCAGGCAAGGACGTAGAGGTGCAGAACAAAATCAACAAGGAGCTGTGGACTGCTAACGCTGGCAGCATGAAAAAGTTTTTTGCAGGGCAGGCCGATACAGCCTTCAAGGTGATGAGCGCGAAGGAGAATTTGCTTTCGGTGCAGCTCATCTGCGGCAAGACGAATTTTGTGCATAATTACGTGAATATTAATCCTAAGACAGGTGAGCTGATTAAGCTTAGCGATATTTTGAATACGCAGGACAAGGATTTGCTGCCGCTGCTCAATGTGCTGAATACTAATAAAAAGGTCAGCATTAAGGCGCTGCCTGATGAATGGTATATTGAAGGACGCAATCTCTTCCTGATTTCTGTCGTGGATACGCGCGAGGAAATTTCTGGCTTTGATTTGGGCAATCTGCATAAATTTATTTTAAATAAACAGATACTGGAATAAAAAAACTGACTGGCTAGTCAGCAGAATTTGCGAGATGACGTATAAGGGAGAAAAATAGAGAAAAAGAGCTTAAATTCTGTTTAATCGGGTTTGCTTTTCTTGTTGTTCTCCTTTATAATGGTAGTATTCTGAAACTGGGATAGAGCGCTCTTTAGCTTGCTCACCCTTGTTTATACTTAGAAATACTCGGACTAATTTATGATAAACGTTTCAGAGTAGAAGAAGGAGGTTTTTATATGTTTAGTTCTCTCCGCTCCGGCCGTGCGAAGAAAGCAGTGGCTGCGGCGTTGGCAGCAACCTTTGTGCTGGCAGCAGCCGGCTGTGGTCAAAAGCAGCAGCAGGGCGCAAAGCAGGCAACTTTGGTTAAAACCATGCAGGTTATTAAGCGCGACACCCCGTTGGTATATGATTACACTGGCTTTGTACAGGCGCAGCAGGAAATGGAGCTTAAGGCTCAGGTCAGCGGCCAGATTACAGCCAAGTATTTCAAAGGCGGCGATAATGTAAGCGCAGGTCAGACCTTATACGCTATTGACCAGCGTACCTATCAGGCGAATGTGCTCAACGCACAGGCCGGCCTGGCGAATGCGCGTGCAGCTTTGGCTAACGCAGCCATGAACGCAGAGCGTTACAGCACTCTGTACGCACAAAATGCAGTTTCCAAGCAGGTTCTGGATAACGCTATTATGCAGCGTGACCAGGCGCAGGCTTCTGTGAACGCACAGGAGGCAATTCTAGAAAATGCTCAGATTAACATGACTGATACCAGCGTAGCTGCTCCGTTCAGCGGTCGTATTGATACTACGGCGCTGGAGGTTGGCAACTATGTAACCGCCGGTCAGACCACTTTGGCAAAAATCAGCAACACTGACCCTGTATTCGTACAGTTCAGCATCGCTGAGCCGGAATATCTTAAGCTTTCCGGTGCTCATGACAACAGCGGCGCAGCTGCTCTCGACAACCTGACCGTTGTTCTGAGCGATGGCAGCACCTATGACCTCAAGGGTACTGTGGCAGAGGTTAACCGCGGCATTAACGACAACACCGGTACGCTGACGGTTAAGGCTCTCTTCAAGAACCCTGCACATCGTCTGCTGCCTGGTATGTTTGCTCACGTACAGGCAACTGCAGGCACCAGACAGAATGCACTCCTGATTCCGAAGCGTGCTGTTGTTGAACTGATGTACAAGAAATTTGTTTATATTGTTGGCAGCGATAACAAGGTAACAATGAAGGAAGTTACCCTTGGTCCTTCTGTTGGCCGTTTCTTCATGGTTGAAAGCGGTCTGAACGGTGACGAGACAATCGTAGTCGAGGGCACCGGCAAAATCAGACAGGGTGCTGAGGTTAATCCGCAGCCGATGACTGAGGCTGATCTGGATACTACTGTTGACAACAGTGCTACCGCTGAAAAGAAGCAATAAGGAGGTAGGCTAAATGGCTCGTTTCTTTATTGATCGCCCTGTCTTTGCGATAGTACTGGCGATTATTATTACCCTGTTGGGTACGATTGCCGGCTTCAGCCTGCCTATCGCCCAATATCCTAACATTACTAAACCGCGTATCAGCGTAAACACCAACTATGTTGGTGCGAGTGCAGATATCGTTGAAAAGGCTGTAGCACAGACTATTGAGCAGAAGGTCAGCGGTGTAGAAAATATGCTGAACATGTCCTCTGTAAGTACCTCTAGTGGTGAATACAAGCTCAATGTTGAGTTCAACCTGGAGAAAAACGCAGATATCGCTTCTGTAGAGGTGCAGAACCGTGTGTCTCAGGCAACCAGCTCCCTGCCGAGCGAGGTTTCCGGCTACGGCGTAACCACTGCTAAGGAATCTGCTGAGACCATTATGTACTTTGGCCTCTATTCTCCGAAAAATACCTATGATGCAATGTTCCTGAGAACATATGCGGATGCGAACTTCCTCGATGCAGTTAAACGTG
>URVO01000173.1 GCA_900551335.1 uncultured Phascolarctobacterium sp. | reverse complement strand
GGTTATAGTCAGTTTCGTATGCTAATGATAGCGCTGCTCCGGCAGCTATATCGTTAGCAATTCTTTTTAGCTCGGCCTTCTCCCAGCTTCTCGTGCGCTCAACGCCACGCAGATTATTGTCGTCCGGGATGCTTACGGCCTTAATTTGTACTTCTGACGGTGGCCCGCTTGACGTTATTTCGTCGATTTCAAAGAGCCCTAGGCGGTAGACTGCGCCAGGCAGTTCGGGCCAGTTTGCGCAGATTACGCTAACGTCAAGTGTCGCACCAATTTCCGGCAGCCATATCCCTTGCCATAAAGCCTCGCGGTCTTCCAAAGTGATTTGCAGGTCATCAGCGACGCCACCCATATTGTCGGTAACAGACAGGCTTTTGAGATAGGGGGCGAGACTGCTAGAAATATTTTTGCCGTTATAAATGACAAGGGCGCTAGTCCTGCGTGTTGATTTGTTAGTCATATTATTGCCTCCATGGCGGCAATGTATTGGGCAAAGGCTCCGTATATTCAGGGATTGTCAGCTGTATGCCTGCCGGGAAGATTACAATATCAGTGTATTGCTGGTTAGCTTCAAGCAAGACGTTCATTCCGCTTTCGGTGCCGTATGACTTATAAGCTATCATATCCCACATATCGCCTTGTGTGGTTGTATATGTATCAGGCATAACTTAGCCTCCTGTTACGGTTTTGCATTTCTTCTAGCATCGCTTTAAATTTACGCCGCTGTTCGTCAAGTATATTACGGATTTTATCCTCACTAGTATCGCCAGTGCTCGAGATATTGATAACGGGGGCGAAAGTAGCGTTTATTACAGTTTCATGATTAGTGATCGGTTTGCTTTCAGATAGCAAATTAGTAATATTGGTCGCAGCTGGCTGCGCAACGCTGTTGAAGACATTGCTAGTGTTCTGCTCAGGCTGTGCAGCAGGAGCAGCAGGCAGCTGTGGAGCAGGAGTTGCAGCGTACTGGTTATAGGTTTCGTTGTGCGCAACGCTGTTGAAGACATTGCTAGTGTTCTGCTCAGGCTGTGCAGCAGGAAAACCAACATTAAGCGGGTTGCCCATAATTTCGTTAGTCTGCGCCAAAAGAGCAATGTTGCGTGGCGTCGGCGTGTGCGGAATAGCGCTTTCTCCGGATTCTTCGGCAAAATATGTCAGGAACTGTCCGCGCGGGTATATACCGCCTGCAGCATTATGCGCTATGCCGCCGCCGCTATTCCCTTCAGCCGTAATGTTTACGCGTCCAAAAATAGGCTTAGAAATAAAATCCTGTATTGCTTTCCACTTGTCCTTAATCCAGTCAAAGCCTTCAGTAAAGCTAGATTTTATGCCATTGATAAATTGTTGTGCTGCCAGCGTCGGATTATCCCATAAAGTGATGAACCATTGCCGTACAGTTTCCCAATTCGCTATTAATCCAGTCCCGGCTGCAATGATCCAGCCTATAGGACCGGTGACAAACATAAAGAATTTTGCTGTCGGGTTGTCCCATAAATTTACAAAGAAGGTTTTTACCGTGTCCCAATTGTTGTATAATGCCACGCCAGCAGCAATCAGGCCGCCGATAGCCAAAACAAGCAGGCCAATAGGGTTAGCATTCATGGCAGCGTTCCACGCCCATTGTGCGGCTGTAACAGCGGTGGTAGCTGCTGTATTAGCCAACGTTGCCGCTGCCATTGCTGTTAGGCGCATAATTCTGATGCCAAGGCGTCCGGCGGACAGCGCGCCATTCCAGGCCCATTGCGCAACTGCACCAGCTGTGGTCGCAACATTATGAGCAATGGTAGTTGCAGTCATACCAATGGTAGATGTTTTGAAAATAGCGCTGACAGTATTGTAGGCTGCAACAGCTACACGATAAGAGTCAACAACAGCTTTTCCAGCCGACACAATGGCAACGAAGGCCGCTACAGCAGCAGTGCCGCCGCCTACAGCCAAAGCAAAATTTACAGCTGTCTGGTTATTGGCAAAACCTCCGGCAAAGCCTGCTAGTGCATCAGCGCCGCTGGCCATTGCCGGCAAGAATGCGCTGCCGATAGAGATGTTAATAGCTTCTACGGCTGATTTGTAGCGCGTCATAGCACCAGCTGCATTGTCCTGCATGCGTTCCGCCATTTTGTTGGCTGCACCATCAGATTTCTCTAACTGAGTTACAAGCTTATCAAACGTACCATCGCCGCTATCAAGAACAGCTAGCCAGCCTGTAGCTGCTTCAGTGCCAAAAATAGCCTTCATTGCGGCCAGCTTTTCTTCGTTGCCTAGACTCTTAGTTTTGTCACGTAAATCTGTCAGAATGGCAGACATCTTACGTGGGCCGTTGATATCGCTGGTTGCAATGCCTAAGGATGCCATAGCCATAGCAGCTTCCTTTTGTTCAGCTGTGATATCATTCAAAGACATTCCCAGAGATTCCATTGCCTTGGCAGCCATTTTCGGAGGGCCGGCAAGCCGCAGGAAGCCGGAGCGCAAGGCAGTACCGGCTTGTGATGCCTTAATGCCGCTGTTTGCCATCAGACCGGCGAGAGCTGCTGTTTCTTCCATTGATGCGCCGAATGCATGGGCTACAGGTGCCGCATATTTCATGGTGTCTCCCAGCATTTCGACATTCGTGTTCGTGCTAGTTATTACGGTAGCGTATACATCTGCCATGTGTGCAGATTTTTCAGCGCTCAGTCCGAACGCAGTCAGGTTATCCGATACGATGTCAGCTGTTCTTGCTAAATCAGTGCCACCAGCAGCTGCAAGACTAAGCAAGCCAGGCATACCAGCCAGAATCTGATTAGTATTCCAGCCAGCCATACCTAAATAGCTCATGGCTTCAGCTGATTGTGTAGCGCTAAACTGCGTTGCCGCGCCAAGTTCCTTGGCTTTGGCTGAAAGCTTTCCCATGTCATCAGCACTGGCCTTGGTGATAGCGCCAACCTTGGACATAGCTTGTTCAAAATTTGCGGCTACGCTTGCAGCGTTGACAAACGGAGCTGATATGGTTTTTAAAGCGCTTACGCTTTGGCCAAATACGTACATATGACCTTTTAGTTTGGCGAAATTGGTAGCAAGCTCGCCAAGCGAACGGATAGTGAGTGCCCGTTTAAAGCTTTCGGCGCTGATCGTGCCTGAGTCAAAAGCTTTTGTCAGCGATTTCACTTCGGTATTGTACGCTTTTAAATATTGCTCGTGCAGCTGACCTAAAAGCTCCAGTGAAATTAGACTGTAGTGCAGCTCCTATCAGGAAAGAAATTTTCATATTTTTTTCTGCCAAGCGAATACCCTCCTTCCTGTTAGTATGCTATAATATGTTTGTAAGGGGTGATATTATGAGATTAACGCTTTTTACGTTTTGCATATATCTTTTGTATTGCGGGTTAGCTTTTTTTGCCGGCTTGTCAGCAGGAGCGACTTTATTTGTTTTTTACTTTGATTACATAGGCTGGACAGGTTTTATGCCTCTGAAATATATTGTTTCCTTGCTTTGTGG
>URVO01000172.1 GCA_900551335.1 uncultured Phascolarctobacterium sp. | reverse complement strand
CCGCCGTAAAGCATGAAGCGCACCTTCTTTATGTGGGATGATTTAAGTATAGCATAATTTTGTAGGCTGCGTGAGTCTAAAACAAAATACAGTCATATTTTTTTAGCTTATTATGTGCTATAATCTAAGTAACAGTTTGTTGTAAGGATGGTGAGTAACGTGAATTATCAAATTGAAGATGTGTTTAGTCCGCGTTCTTTTCCTCAAAATACATATATTTCTCGTAAGCTGGAGGATGGCGAAACTGTTGACGACAGATTAAAGCGTGCTTTGTCAATGAAGGGCAATCTTATTTTTGTCACTGGCGCTTCCAAGTCTGGCAAAACGGTTCTATGCCATAATGTGATTTCTAGTGAGAGCTATATTGCTTTAAGCGGCAATCAGATATCGACTAAAGCAGATTTCTGGAATCATATAGCAGAGCAGCTTCCGCTTTCTGATGCTGTTGTACTGACTACTGGTGAACAGAATAGCAATAATAAAGCTTCGCAGGCGGAGCTTAAGCTGAATTTAGGGATAGCAAGCTTAGGTGCCAGCATAAATTCTAATACTGGCAATAATATGAATCAGCAGCTGGCTATGACTAATAATCGGACGGAGCGTCAGATTATCAGGTATCTTATTGATAATAACAAGGTGCTTGTGCTTGACGATTTTCATTATATTGCTGCGGATATGCAGATGTATATTGCGCGGACGCTGAAGACTGTGCTGTTCAATGGCTTGAAGGCAGTGATTATTTCTTTGCCGCATAGAAGTGATGAGGCTATTATCTGTAATCCTGATTTGATTGGCAGAACGACTTCGATTGAGATTTTGCCGTGGAGTGCAGAAGAGCTGCGTGCGATTGCGGTAAAAGGCTTTGCGCTGCTTGGGCTGCAAATTGGCGAGGCGGAGGAGCATCTTTTGGCGCGGGAGAGCATTGCTTCGCCGCAGCTGATGCAGGAAAATTGCTTTCAGCTGGCGTTTGCGTCAGTGCAGAAGCAGCTGGCGATTCAGCCTGATTTAGTCCGTTACGCTTTTAGGCAGACTGCCAGAAATTATGCGCATTATGAACGCTTGGTTCAGGCCATCAGGCAAGGACCGGCGCAGGGAATAGGCAGACGCAAGTCTTATCTGCTGCAAGAGGGAGCTGTGGATATTTATCAGCTTTTGCTTTTAGCGTTGAAGGCAGATCCGCCCGTAACAGAGCTGCCTTTGGCCGCCTTAAAGGAGCGTCTGCGTCAGCTGCTCTGTAAGCAAGCAACGCCTTCTAGTTCCGTTATCTCTGCTGCTTTGAATAAGATTATAAAAATTGTTGCAGAGCTTATGCCTGATTTAGATGCGCTGGAATATAAAAATCAGTGTTTGTATATTTTAGATCCCTTTTTGCTGTTTTATTTAAGGTGGAAGTAATAGAAAATAACAAAGCACCTCACGCGAACGTTTCTGTTCAGGTGTGGTGCTTTTCTTTAGCCTTTATTCAGCCTTTTCTTCTACCTTTTTCGGCTTCTTTTTATTATAATCCTGCATAACTTGCTCAATATCGCCGCTCTTGATCCATGCTTCGAGAGCGCTGGCCATTTCGTTTACAGCCTCGTCGATGGCGATTTTATCTTCGCCTTGGAACTGGTGCAGCACGTGGTTGATTACAGCCTTGTTGTTGCGTGCCGGATGGCCGATGCCGATTTTGAAGCGCGGGAACTCGCTTGTGCCGAGGTGCTCAGTGATGGATTTGATGCCGTTATGGCCGCCGGCGCTGCCCTTGCGGCGGATGCGCAGCTGGCCGACAGGCATATCCATATCATCCTGAATGACAGCAACGTCCTCCGGATCGATGTGATAGAAGTTGGCATAGGCGCCGGCAGCAATGCCGCTGAGGTTCATGTAGGTGGTCGGCTTGATGATGATGATTTTTTCGGGAGCGCGGTATTCAGCAGCGAAGGCGTTGCGGTCCTCCTTGCCGAAGCTGACGCCAAGACGACGCGCAAGCTCGTCTACAACCATAAAGCCGATGTTGTGACGGGTGTTTTCGTATTCACGGCCAATGTTGCCGAGGCCGACGATAAGTTTCATGTTTAGTGATTCTCCTTTGCTAATTCTTCAATAGTGACAAATTCGTAGCCCTGCGCACGCAGCTTGTCGATGATGGCAGCGACTGCCTCAATCGTCTGCTCGCGCGGAGCCTTATTTTTGGGGCTGTCGCCGTCATGCAGGAGGACGATGGCACCGGGCTCAGCTTTTTCCAGCACGCGGTCCGTGATGACCTTGGCGCCGGGGTTCGTCCAGTCGCGAGGGATGATGCTCCAGTTGGTTGTCAGCAGGCCGGCGTCCTCGATGGCGCTGATGACGGACCAGTCCTTGAAGCCGTGCGGCGGACGCATGTAGTGCAGCTGCGTGCCTGTGATTCCTTCAAGCGTGCTTTTGCCGTAGGCGATGTTGCTGCGCACCTCGTCCGGCGAGAGCTTGAGCAGGTCCTTATGATAGCCTGCATGCAGGGCGACGAGATGGCCTGCGCTCTGCACCTCGCGCACCAGCTCAGGATGTTTGGCGGCGTTCTCACCGACCATGAAGAAGGTGGCGTGGACGTGCTTTTCTGCGAGCACGTTGAGCAGTTTCTGCGTATAGGGCGGATAGGGGCCGTCGTCAAAGGTGAGGGCGATGACCTTGCGCTGGGTGTCAGCGTGCGTGAGCACCTTGCCGTAGAAGCTGTTGCCGGGCAGGACGGCGAGCAGCAGCAGCACGCCTGCCAGCGCCATGCTGAGAGCCGCACCGCAGGCTGCGGCGCGGCTGGTGAGTTTTTTATACTGCCCTAGCCACAGCAGTGCGACGCTGAGCAGGGAGCTGAAAATGAGTATATAGATGATACGCATGAATGACCTCTAAGAGAGCTGAAAGCTCATAGAAAAAGGCTTGCCAGCGGCAAGCCTTTTTAGCTTCAGTGATTATTTCTTAACATCGAATAATTGGCTTACAGACCAGTCATTGTAGATACGCAGAATGGTTTCTGCCAGAATCGGTGCGATAGAAAGCACTTTGATCTTCGGGTGCTTTTTAGAAGGAGCCAGAGGAATGGTGTTAGTAACAACCAGCTCGGTGATATCGGATTGAGCGATACGGGACAGAGCCGGATCGGTTAGAATCGGGTGAGTGCAGCAAGCATAGATTTCTTTTGCACCGAATTTTTTCAGTGCGCGAGCGCCTTCGGTCAGGCTGCCTGCGGTATCAACCATGTCATCAACGAGGATGCAGGTTTTGCCTTTAACATCGCCGATCAGGTTCATAACCTCTGCAACGCCGGGCTCAGGACGACGTTTGTCGATGATAGCCAGAGGAGCGTTGAGGATTTCAGCAAAGCCACGAGCACGGCTTACACCGCCAAGGTCCGGAGAGATAACAACGACGTCGTCCAGATTCTTGGATTTGATGTATTCAGCCAGCAGCGGGCCGCCAGGCATATGGTCAAAGGGAATATTGAAGAAGCCTTGAATTTGTGCTGCGTGCAGGTCGATGGTAACAACGCGGGTGATACCGGCGGTTTCCAGCAGGTCTGCCATCAGCTTTGCGGTGATAGG
>URVO01000171.1 GCA_900551335.1 uncultured Phascolarctobacterium sp. | reverse complement strand
ATAGCTAAGTATATATGAGAAGCAGAAGAAAGTCAAGTAAATACACTCTATGCCTCGCTTGTGCCCTTTGGGTACGTAGGCGATAGCCTTTACTTTTTACTTTTTTCCCGACCGCTCCTACAGCGTAGCAATAAAGTATGCTATGCTGCTGACAAGCACGGTCAGCGTAATCATCATCGGGTCAGCGATAGATGTACGATAGTTCTCCGGATTATAATGCGAGCGCTTGCGGAACGGCTTCGCATCGAGGAAATCCATCGGATTGCTCGTGAGGTCCATAAACTTTTCGTACAGCACGCCCCAAGCACCGCCAAGGCCGCCGCTCGCTGCACACAGCAGCATGCTGATACGGCTGATGACGAAATCAATCGGCTTGCGGTAGAACCAGTCCGTATCGAGGCTCAGCGCGGTATGCGGCTCCATACGCGGCAGGAACATCATAAACGGCACCATCGTTACGACGAGAATTTCTACGTAGCTCAGCATATGCGCTGCGGTGAACGGCTGGTAATCAGGATAACCGAACGGCAGATAGCGGTACAGAAAATCCGGATATACACCGTAGAGGAAGCAGAGCACAGCGCCGAGGCCCATGCCCAAGTACATGTTCTTCGGCAGAGCGTTTTTGATTTCTACGTCCTTGTCCGCATCACGCAGGAAGATGAAGTAACCCATCTTCAAGGTAATGGACAAGAAGGTACCTATGCTAGCAAGCTCCAGCAGTGTATATACCCAATCATAGCCTGCGGCAGAGGCAGCAGCGATGGTAATCGTCTTGCTGATAAAGCCGTTGAAGAACGGTACACCGGAGATGGAGAAAGCTGCCACGAAGAAGCAGGCTGCCACGAACGGCATCTTCTTCGCCATGCCACTGAGCTGGTTAATCTTGCGGATACCCGTTGCATAAATAATCGCACCAGCGCACATGAACAGCAGGGATTTATACAAGATATGCGAGAAGGCATGGGCAGCAGCACCATTCAGTGCCATCGCTGTGCCTACGCCAACGCCGGCAACCATGAAGCCGACCTGGCTGATGATATGGTAGCCCAAGAGGCGGCGCATATCGTTTTCCATAATCGCATAGGCAGCACCATAAAGCGCCATGAAGCAGCCAAAGCCCATTAGGAAGTCCGTGCCGGCAAAGATACGAATCAGCGCGTACACAGCAACCTTCGTGGTGAAGGAGCTGAGGAAGACGCTGCCTGTAATCGTGCCCTCAGGATAGGCATCGACCAGCCAGGCGTTGACAGGAGGAATAGCTGCGTTGACAGCCACGCCGATCAATATAGCCCAGAAGGCCAGGTCATGCGGAGCCTTGGACAGATTAGCAACAAGTGCGTCGCCGCTGCCAACCTTGAGGAAGATACCTAGCAGTAAAAGGTTACCGCCCAGCATATGCACCAGAAGATAACGCAAGCCTGCACGACGAGATGCCGGAGTGTTGCGACACCAGATTAAGAACAGCGAGGTAACAGCCAGTGCTTCCCAGAAGAATATCAAGGTCAGCCAGTCCTTCGCCAGCGTTACGCCAAGGGCGCAGCCTGCGTAGGACATGGAGCACAGGGCCTCCATGCGGTTCTCATTATGGCAGGAGTACAGGCCGCCGATGCACGCCATGAGTGCAAAAATCATGCAGAACACATAGCTGAGCTTGTCGACGTACATATAGCCAAGCTGATAGCCTGTACCAAAGAATTCAAAGCTGAGGTCCGTGCCCACCGGCATGGAAAGCGCAGCGAACAGGGCGAAGAACGGGCCGACGGCCAAAACAAGCTTGCGCAGCATTTTCGGCACGAGCATCGCGATTACGCCCACGGCAATGAGGATCAGACCAGGATGAAGCAGATTACTCATCGTCCTCACCTCCCTTAGGATCATCATAATAAGTTTCATCACGCTGCAGCAGCGGCGTCATGATAATTTTTGCCAGAATAATCAGCAGCCAGCAGCCAAAGAAGCCGAAGAAAATGTCGTAGCCAAACGGCAGCGGCCACCACGCAGGGCTGTGCAGATGTATGCCGCACAGCTCGCCAATCGCAGAAAGGACGAGCACTACAGCAGCAATAAGATAAACAGTTTTCTTGCTCATTACAGCCAACCTCCATTCCAGCCTGCGCAAATAGCGTTGGAGGCCATCGTTGCCAGCTCAAAGAAGTGCGGATAAATATCCGGTACAACACCGAGGACAACGGCAATAATCGTCGTTACGCAGATAGGAATCAGCATCGAATAGCTGATATCGCCATACTCGCGGAATTCCTCCTGCGGATCCTTGCGGAAGTACGCCATCTGTACGACCGGCATCAGATAGCCGGCAGCCAGCAGCGCACTGGCAACCCAGACGAGAATGTACAGCGGCTTGCCTGCCTGCAAAGCGCCCAGCGCCAGGTTCCACTTGCTGACGAAGCCAACGAGGAACGGCGTACCGGCGATGCCCAGCGAGGCAATCGTGAAGCAGGCCATTGTTACCGGCAGCTTCTTGCCTATGCCATACAGCTCACTGATATTATTTCTGTGTGTACGCGCGATAATCAGACCGGCACACATAAAGAGGGTGATCTTCATAACAGCATGAGCCACCAGATGCAGATATGCACCCTTGATGCTCAGCGGCGAAATCAGCGCTGCACCAAGAACGATGTAGGACAGCTGACCGATGGTCGAGAACGCCAGACGGCGCTTCAGATGGTCCTGACGCAGAGCGATGAGCGAGGAAATAATAATGCTCGCTGCCGCAGCCCAAGCCAGCACATCGACGATACCGATTTCTGCCAGCAGCTTCGGACCAAAGACAAAGCCGATGATACGCAGCACGGCGAAAACGCCGGTCTTAACAACAGCAACCGCATGCAGCAGCGCTGATACAGGCGTCGGCGCAATCATTGCTGCCGGCAGCCAGCCATGCAGCGGCATAACAGCAGCCTTTACGGAGCCTGCCAGAATCATCAGCACGAAGATTGCCTGCAGCACCCATCTCGGAGCCATTTCCGTGGTCAGGAAGCCGCCAGGCGTGAAGTCCATCGTACCGCTGATGCAGTATACAGCGATAACGCCGGCCAGGAAGAGCTGACCGGAAATCAACGTATAAATCAAATACTTACGGCTGGCCATCAAAGCCTCCTGGTTACGCTTATGCAGTACCAGCGGATAGCTTGCCAAAGTCAGCAGCTCGTAGAAGATAAAGAAGGTCAGCAGGTTTTCGGCCATCGCAATGCCCATTACGGCACTCATGCAGATAGCAAAGGCAGCAAAGTAACCGGTCTGCTCGCTTTCGTTATTGCAGCGCATATAGCCGATGGAATAAAAGTTCATGGGCACCCACAGCATTGATGCCAGCACAGCAAAAATCATGCCGGCCGGATCAGTGCGCAGCGTCAGGCCCACAGTATCAGTAATTTGGCACAGCGTCCACTGATACTGGTTGCCGTCGAGGACAGCAGGCAGCATCGACAGGATAATGCCAAATTTAATCAAAGAAGCGATAACGCTCCATGCTTCACGCAGATTAGGCCATCTTCTGCTGAAGGCAATCAAAACTGCCGCCAGGAAGGAAACGCCTACTGCCAGAAATGGTCTGCAATCTATAATAGTCATCTCA
>URVO01000170.1 GCA_900551335.1 uncultured Phascolarctobacterium sp. | reverse complement strand
AGGCATTGGTACGGGATGTGACAAAGCTGCTTTTGGAACTTGGGACAGGCTTTGCATTTCTGGGCAATCAGTATCATTTGAACGTAGGCGGAGATGATTTCTACATTGACCTGCTTTTCTATAATTTGAATCTGCGCTGCTATGTGGTTATCGAACTTAAAACGGGGGAATTCAAGCCGGAATATGCGGGACAATTGAATTTCTACCTTTCGGCAGTAGATGGTATCTTAAAGAAAGAGCAAGATAATCCATCTATTGGTTTGCTTTTGTGTAAGAGCAAGAATAAAGTGGTGGCAGAATACTCTCTCAAGGATATTTCCAAGCCGATTGGCGTGAGCGAATACAAAATAACCAGCAGCTTGCCGGATAATCTGGAAAAACAGCTGCCGTCCGTTGAGGATATTCGGAAACGGATTAAGTAAAATTATGCAGATGCTTTCTCTACAATCGTTTGCTTTACTTCTGCGACCAAAAGCGTTTTCTGGTGCGTGATTATTTAAAATAATAAAAAGCAGCCTGCTTGCTGCCACTACAATGTGGTAACAGTCAGGCTGCTAGTTTTTTATTTTTATTCGTTCATGAGGTGCAGATATTCAAAGAATTTGAAGAGCAGGCTCATGATAATGGCAACAACGGTCGCCAGCACCATGCCCTGTACGGAGAAGGCACCGAAGGAAAGCTTCGCACCGGACAGGCCGATAATCATGATAACAGAGGTCATTACGAGGTTGGAGGATTTGCTGTAATCCACCTTGCTTTCAACCAGTACGCGGATGCCGGAGGCAGCGATTACGCCGAACAGCAGCACGCAGATGCCGCCCATAACAGGAACGGGGATGCTGTGGATGACCTCGCTGAGCTTGCCGCAGAAGGAGAGGATGATGGCCATGACAGCTGCGCCGCCGATAACCCAGGTGCTGTACACCTTGGTGATAGCCATAACGCCGATGTTCTCGCCGTAGGTGGTGTTTGGCGTGGCGCCGGCGAAGCCGCTGATGACATTGGACAGGCCGTCAGCGAACAGGGAACGGGAGAGGCCGGGGTCTTTGATAAGGTCGCGGTCGACGATGTTGCCGGTAACGACTAGGTGGCCGATATGTTCAGCAAGCACTACGAGAGCTGCCGGAGCGATAATCAAAATGGCGTTGATATCAAAGACAGGCGCATAGAAATGCGGCACCTGAAACCACGGTGCGTCATAAATAGGCTGGAAGTTGACCATGCCCATGAAGGCAGCAAAGATATAGCCGCAGATTACGCCGAAGAGAATCGGAATGATGCTCATGAAGCCGCGGAAGGCAACGGAGCCGATGATACCGACAGCGAGCGTGAACATGGAAACGGCGATGCTGGAGGTGTTGATGCTGTCGCCGGTGAGTCCGGACATGTTGGCAGCAACAGGAGCAAGCTCCAAGCCGATTACGGCAATGATGGCGCCCATGGCCGCAGGCGGGAAGATGATATCAATCCATTTTGTGCCGACCTTGTGGATGATGAGGGAGAAGAGCATGAACAGCAGGCCGAAGACGATGAAGCCGGACTGTGCATGGTTATAGCCGGAGGTGGACAAAATGAGCAGCACCGGCGAGATGAAGGCAAAGCTGGAGCCAAGGTAGGAGGGAATCCTGCCCTTGGTGATGAAGATGTACAGCAGCGTACCCAGACCGTTCATGAACAGGCAGGTCGTGGGGCTGACCTTAAACAGGAAGGGAACCAGCACGGTGGAGCCAAACATGGCGAACAGATGCTGGATGCTCAGAGGGATGTTCAATAATAGTGGTGGACGTTCTTCAACCTGAATAACTTTGTGTTGCAAATTAACTACCTCTTTTCTAAGAATTTGTTGTTATTATTTTACGTTGAAACGCAGGGAATTGCAAGGAAAAATTACGAAAATGCTAAAAAAGTTACACTTTTCAAGTTTTTTATGTCTTGCTCTCTGCACGGGGAGCAAGTATAATATATTTGTTGTTACATTATATTTTTTTGGCAAGATGAAGGGGGCTTATACTTATGAAAAAAATAAATAAAGAGCGTGTGGCCGAGCTTTTGGCAGGCCTGGCAAAATTTACGGCGAGCGAGGAGGGCGTAACGCGCCTTGCGTATAGCGCGCTGGATAAAGAGGCGCAGCAGTGGCTGCTGGCGCAGGTGGCTGACCTTGGCCTGCAGGTGCGCGAGGACGCTGTCGGCAATGTGTTTTTGCGTCGTGAGGGACGCGACAGTGCGCTGCCACCTGTGGCGAGCGGTTCGCATTTAGACAGTGTTATCCACGGCGGTGCCTATGACGGTATGTGCGGCGTTGTCGGTGCGCTGGAGGCGCTGTATATGCTGCAGGACGAGGAGCTGGAGCGCAGTGTTGAGGTGATTATTTTCCGTGCGGAGGAGTCGAGCCGCTTTGGCTATGCGACGATGGGCAGCAAGCTTTTGACCGGCAGCGCAACGCCGGAGCAGCTTGCCCGCGGCACGAAGAAGGGCGATATCAGCTTTATCGAGGCGCTTAAGGAATGGGGCTGCGAGCCTGCGGCGTATAAGGAAGCTGTGCTGGGCGAGGGCGCATATAAATGCTTTGCCGAGCTGCATATCGAGCAGGGCAAGGTGCTGGAGCAGACGGGCAAGGCTATCGGCATTGTGCATAATATTGCTGCGCCGACGCGCTTTAAGCTGCATATTAAGGGCGTGGCCGACCATAGCGGCGCTACGCCGATGGGGATGCGTAGGGATGCACTCGTGAGTGCGGCGAAGCTGATTTTGGCGGTGAACGAGGCAGCGACAAACGAAAAAGCCAACGGTACTGTGGGTACGGTTGGCGTAGTCGATATAGACCCGGGCTCGATTAATGTTGTGCCGGGAGAGGTTACCTTGTGGGTTGATGTGCGCGGCGTGGATAACGCGAGCATTGCACGCACGCTGCAGGCGATTAGCGAGGCGGAGGAAAGCGTTGCTGCGGCTGATGGCGTGGACGTGAGCACGGAGCTGCTGACGGCGGACAAGCCTGTGGCCTTAGACGACGCTTTGGCTGCGCAGAGCGAGGCTATCTGTGTGGAGAAGGGGTTCTCCTTCCTGCATATGAACAGCGGCGCCGGACATGATGCGATGCATATGACCAAAATCTGCCCGACGACGATGCTGTTTGTTCCCTGCCGTGCAGGCATCAGCCATAATCCTGCGGAATATGCTTCTAATGAAGACATCTGCCGCGGCATAGAAGTGCTGGCAGAGGTGTTGCGCAGGGAAGCTATACCCCGCTGCCGTCGAAGCAGGGGATGAAGTCCTCGCAGGCGGAGTCGCCCTCTTGGACGAAGCCGTCCTCGATGGTGCTGGCCATGAGGTAGTTTTCCAGCTCCTTATATTCCGCGTCCGTAACCTTGCGGTTGATTTCCGGATAGTCGGCAGCGCGGCCACAGGGAACGTACTGGTGCATGAGGCTGAACATAACCTGTCCCGGCTTGAAGGTGCCGGCAACCCAGTCGATGATGCGCTTGCTGTTGTCGAGCATGCCCGGCATAATCAGATGGCGGATAATGACGCCCTTCGTCATGATTCCGTCATCACCGATATGGTAATCGCCTACCTGACGATACATCTCCTTGATGGCCTCGGTG
>URVO01000169.1 GCA_900551335.1 uncultured Phascolarctobacterium sp. | reverse complement strand
CCGCCGCAGCTGCTCCGGGTATGATTTTCACCGCGATTGCTGCCAGTGTATTTTACAAACCGGCACAGCAGCTGCTGACACGAGTTGCTGCCTTAAGAAGCTAAAGGAGATTAGCCATGCCCCTCTATAGTATAAAAATGCGTGCAGCCAAAGGCGACCTGCATGTCAGCGGTGCCGAGCGCATTATTCTGCAGAACGCTGTAAGCAGCGCTGTCAGCGCCCTCACCGAACGCGCCCTGCATCACGGTCTTGGCCGCGCCGACTTCATCAACATCAAAATGGAAGAGGTCAAGCCGGCGCAGCTCGAATATCTCGACGCTCTGCCTGTCAGCAAGCGTCCTGCCCAGACCGTTGAAGAAACATATCAGATTATGCGCTCTATGCTCTGCGAGCTGGGCTTAGAAGCCAAGGCTGACGAGCTTATCGACCTTTTGCGTCACAACCACCCTATGCGCGGCGCAGTGCTCTACGACGTAGCCACCAGCCAGCGCCTTGAGCCTGACCATGAGCGCGGCATCCGCGTCACCTATATGGACGCCGAAGGCGCAGCCAGCACCAGCAGCGGCAAGAACCACTTCCGCGAGGCCATCGTGCTGGCTACTAAGGTCGTTCACGCCCCCGGCATCATCGCCGAGCTATGCCTTTCTGATGACCCTGACTACCTCGTCGGCTACCTTGCTTCCCTAAAGCATGGTTATGTACGCCTGATGCCGATGAAGGAGCTGGGCAATCCCCACGGCGGCCGCGTCTTCATCTTCGACAGCACCAAGGCCAAAGCAGATGACGCTATCAATTATTTAGAAAAGCAACGCGTGCTCGTGCGCGGTCTGCCTGTCGAAAAGCCTGCTAATCCTGACCCACAGCAGATTTTTGCTGACGAATTAAAGCAGCTCAAGGAGCAGAACCTTTACCGCTCCCTGCGCACCATGGACAGCGAGCAGAGCAGCTACGTCGAAATGCAGGGACGCAAAATTTTGATGTTTGCCTCTAACAGCTATCTTGATTTAGCTGCAGACGCACGCGTAAAGCAGGCTGCAGCAGACGCAGCGCTCCAATGGGGCGCCGGCAGCGGCGGCAGCCGCCTGACCACAGGCAACACAGCCCTGCATGAAGCACTCGAAAGCAAGCTGGCGCAGTTCAAGGGTACCGAAGCAGCGCTGGTGTTCAACACAGGCTATATGGCCAACGTCGGCATTATCTCCGCGCTGTGCAATAGCGAAAGCGTTATCTTCAGTGACGAATATAACCACGCCAGCATTATCGACGGCGCTCGCCTTTCCAAGGCTCGCATCGTTGTTTATAAGCATAATGATATGCAGGATTTGGAAGCGAAAATTCTCGGCACCCCCTGCAGCCGCGGCTTAATTGTCAGCGACGCAGTTTTCAGCATGGACGGCGATATTGTTGACCTGCCTGCACTCGTTGCGCTGGGCAAAAAATATCACCTGCTGACGATGATTGACGAAGCACACGCTACAGGCGTAATCGGTAAAACCGGTCATGGCACGCTTGAGCATTTCGGCAGCACCTGCAAGCCGGACATTCTCATGGGCACGCTCAGCAAGGCCCTCGGTTCCGAGGGCGGCTATGCCTGCGCCAGCAAGGTAATCATCGACTATCTCAAGAATAAAGCACGCAGCTTCATCTTCGCCACCTCACAGGCTCCTGCTGCCCTTGCCGCGGCACTCCGAGCTATCGAGGTGCTCGAGGAGGAGCCGCAGCGTGCGCAAAGCTTGCAGCACAACGTCGACTTCTTCCTCTACGCCCTGCACGCCGAGGGCGTAGAAGCGTACTCACCCACCGCCATTATTCCTGTAATCATCGGCGATGAGGCGACCGCCTTACAGGTTGCCAACGAGCTGCTGGCAAACGGCGTTCTCGCTCCCGCCATCCGATATCCGACCGTCGCCAAAGGCACTGCACGTCTACGCATCGCCCTCATGTCCACGCATACGGAGGCAGAGCTGGCGCAAACCGCCAAGCTCATTGGTACGGCAATAAGAAAATATAAAAAATAAGCTGCATAACAAAAAAGGCTGTGACAAAGCGCAGCCTTCAACAGAAAACCAGTGGAGGTTTACCGTTAAGTAAAATCCACTGGTTTTAATTTTTGTTATCCTATTATTCCAGATTTTCCTTGCTGATTTCCACAGGAATTTCCGGCAGCTTGCCATCAATGCTGATATTCTTATTTACCTTCGCATCATAGGTTTCGCCCTTAGCAATCTCCTGCAAATCAATGCCTGTCGCACTCTTCACCGTATCGAAAACCTTCGCCATCACGGAAGGCACGTTGCTGGAAAGACTGCCCATGCCGCCTTCGCCGTACAGCGTAATCTTGTCCACCTTGCTCAGCGGAGCAGCAACCTCTTTAGCCACCTGCGGCAGAACCTCGATAGCCATCTGTGCCATCGCCGCCTGACCATATTTCTTCATAGCCTCGGCCTTCTTGTCCATCGCCGCAGCCTCAGCCTCGCCCTTAGCCTTAATCGCCGCAGCCTCAGCCTCGCCTCTTACTCTGATAGCATAAGCCTCTGCGTCGCCCTTAGCCTTGATAGCAGCAGCCTCCTGCTCCATCGTATATCTATGCGCCTCTGCTTCACGCTGCTTCTTCGCCTGCTCAGCCAAAGCGTCCTGTTCCACTCTATACTTATCAGCATCAGCTTGCTTTTGAATCGTCGCAGCCAGAATCTGCTCTTTTACCAGAACCTCCTGCTTCTTCAAATCGGCCTCACGCTCAGCCTTAGCAATTTGCGCATTAACAGTTGCCACCTCGATAGACTTTTGCTGCTCCTGCTGTTGGATAGCATAAGCCGCATCCGCTTCCGCCTTCTTGATATCAGCAGTACGCTTCAGCTCGCTCTTGGCAATCGACAGCTCATTCTGACGCTGCGCAATAGCAAGGTCGGCCTGCACCTGCGCATCATTCGCCTGCTTCTTCGCCTCCGCCTCAGCAATCGCCACATCACGCTCAGCTACAGCCTTGCTGATAGAAGCATCCTTGCGGATTTTCGCCGTATTGTCTGCACCAAGGTCAACAATCAAGCCATTATCATCCACGACGTTCTGGATATTGCAGCTCAGAATGCTGATGCCCAGCTTCTCCATATCCTTCGCAGCCTTTTTCAGCACCTCATCGGAGAAGGAGTCACGATCTACGTTAATCTTCTTCAAATCCAGCGTACCGATAATCTCACGCATATTACCTTCCAAAGAATCCTGCAGGCTGCGCGTAATATCCGCAGGCTCCATATTCAAAAAGTTTCTCGCCGCAAGATAAATACCGTTTTCCTTATCCACGATAATCTTCGCTACAGCATCTACCTTAACATTGATAAAATCGTTCGTCGGTACGCTCTGGCTCGTCTTGATATCAACAGACATCTGGCCTAGATACAGAACGTCCACACGCTCTAACAGAGGAATCTTAAAGCCGCCGATACCAATGAGAATACGCGGATTCTTCGTCAAACCGGAAATGATATACGCCACGTTAGGCGGCGCCTTCACATAACACGTCTTGGCAGCAATAATGAATAAAATCAGTAAAATAATAATGAGAAAAAGAATGCCATAAGTCAAAATAATTCCCCCTTTACTATATTTACATCATAGCATGAG
>URVO01000168.1 GCA_900551335.1 uncultured Phascolarctobacterium sp. | reverse complement strand
TACCGGGACGCCTGGTTAACATCGTAGCGAAATAAATAAGGTTGCGATTTGTCGCGAGCTCACCTATTCCTTTTCCTTTACAACAATATAAGCAGGACGGATCGTTTTCGATTCTATTTAGTAGTAACTAAATAACGCTTACATTTTCAGAGTCTCTGAGAATAACGTAATTGTTATTCTTGGGGACTCTTTTTGTTTTTTTAGGAGGTACACCAATGAACGCAAAGTATAAAAAAATCATTTTCCTACTGCTTTTGCTCGCAGGCTGTGCTGCCACCAGTCTGCTTAGCAGCGATAAGGAGGAGTTTGCTCCTGCTGCGAGCTTTTCGAGTGCAGGAGTGCAGAGCGCTGGCGGTCAGCGCTCCGGCAAGGCGCAGGGCAAGACGATTCGCGTGCAGGTGAGCGGCGCGGTGCTGGAGCCGGGGATTTATGACCTGCCGGCAGACAGCAGGGCGGAGGCGGCAATTGCGGCGGCTGGCGGCTTGACAGAGGCTGCTGATGCGGAGCGCGTGAATATGGTGCGCAAGCTGCGCGACGGTATGCTTCTGCAGGTGCCTGCGCTGAAGGCTGGCGGCGGGAAGAAGGCTGCGCAGCGTGTGGCAGGTGCTGGTGCGTCTGACAATGCTGCTAATGCACATGGCAAAAATGCGGCGGATAAGCGTGGCGGCAGTAAGATTTCTGCGCAGGGCAGCGCAGGGCGCGTGCGCATCAACAGTGCGAGCGCGAGCGAGCTGCAGGGCCTGCCGGGCGTAGGGCCAGCGCTGGCGCAACAGATTATTGCCGAAAGAAGCAGAGGGCGTTTTGCCAGCGCTGAGGATTTGCTGCGCGTATCGGGTATAGGCAAGGCGAAGCTGGAGAAAATGCGTGCTTATGTTGAGGTGGATTGAAGATGGAGAAGAGCAGAAAAATTCGGCTGCTGCTGTTAGCGTGCCTGCTTGCGCTGCTGGCCTTCCGCCTGCTGACGCTGCCGCCGTCGGCGGAGCAGCAGCTGGCAGCTTATATGGGCAGACAGGTGCTGGTTACCGGCGACATCGAGCCGTTGAGCGTACGCGACAGCGGCGGCTTTACGAGTGCTGTGGTGCGGTGCAGGCGGCTGGAGGTTTTGCACGGCGGTGAGGCACCGGCGCCAGTGCCCTATAGTGGCCGTCTGCGCGTGAGCTTGCAGGGCAGCTTGCCTGAGGCCGGGCGTGTGGAGCTCAGTGGTATGCTGGAGGAGCTTGTCAGTTTGCGCAATCCCGGCGGCTTTGATGCGCAGGCTTATAACCGCGTACAGGAGCTGGGCGGACGCGTGAGCAGGGCGCAGCTTGTGCGTGTGCAGCCGCAAGTTTTGTGGTGGCAGCACTTTGCGCTTTGGAACAAGCGCTTGTCGCAGAGCATCGAGCAGGCGGCAGGCAAGGAGTATGGCGCGCTTTTGAGCGGTATGGTGCTGGGCGGCAGCGGCAGGCTGGACGAGGAAACGCGCGAGCTGTTTACGAATAATGGCCTGGCGCATCTGCTTTCTGTTTCTGGCACGCATCTTTTGCTGCTGACGGGATTGCTTTTGGCAGTGCTGCGGCCTGTACCTCTGCCTTGGCGCAGGCTTAGCGTTGTTGCTTTGCTTATGGCCTATGCTGCTCTTTGCGGTCTGCGTCCGCCTGTGCTGCGTGCGCTGGTCATGAGCAGCGTGCTGCTTTTGGGCGGCAGCGGCGCGGAGCGTGGGCGCTTGCTGCTGCTGGCGGCGGCAGGACTGCTTTGCCGGCAGCCGTTATGGCTGCAGGATATCGGCTTTCAGCTTTCGTTTGCAGCGGCGGCGGGACTGCTGTGGCTGCTGCCTGCGTGCAAGCGCGTGCTGCCGGAGGCACTGCCCGAGCCTGTGAGCGAGGGCTTGGCGGTGACGCTGGCGGCGCAGCTGGCTGTGCTGCCGTTGGAGGTTTATTATTTTCATCAGTTTTCGCTGATTGCTCTCGTCAGCAATATCCTGCTGGTGCCGGTGCTGGAGCTGGCGGCGCAGCTGGCGCTGGTCGGTGCGCTGCTGCCTGTGCTTGGCGCGTGGCTTTTGCAGGCTGCGGCGTGGCTGACGGCACAGGTCGTGGTGCAGGCTCGCTTTTTCGCCGGTCTGCCCTGCAGCACGCTGGTGGTCGGCGAGCTGTCCGCGTACTGCCTGGTGCTGTATTATGCGCTGCTGGCTTTGCTGGCTGATTTCGGCTGGCTGCAGCTTTTGCTTAACGCGGAGCGGCGCGTGGCCATTGGCTGCTGCGTTTTGCTTTTGGGAGCGACTGTTCTATATCAGCAATATCGTCCGCTGCCGCTGGCGTGCTATTTTCTCGACGTGGGGCAGGGGGACTGCGCTGTCGTCGTTACGCCGTCGTATCGTATTGCGGTGCTTGATACCGGCGGCCTGCAGAATTTGTCGACAGGCGCACGCGTTGTGGCGCCGTTTTTGCGGACGCTGGGCAAAAGGGAGATAGATGTGCTGCTGGTGAGCCATTATGATTATGACCATGTGGGCGGTGCAGTGGATTTGCTGCGGCAGGTACGCGTGAAAACGCTGGTGCTGCCTAACGAAGCGCTGACGGAGGAGAGCAGCAAAATGCGGCAGCGGCTGTTGGCGGCGGCGCAGGGGGCACAGGTGCAGCTGGCGGCGAGCGGCTTGCGCTATAAGCTGGACGCCGGCGCGGAGCTGGCGCTGGTGGATGTGCCGCCGGAGGCGGTCGCAGGCAATGAGGCGAGCACGCTGGCGGCGCTCGTGAGTGCGCAGGGCAGCGTGCTTTTTACGGGTGATATGGGGGCAGAGCGTGAGCGGTGGCTGGAGCTTGCGCATTACGATGTGCTCAAGGCGGGGCATCACGGCTCGCGCTACAGCTCGTCGCCGGAATTTTTGCAGCAGGTGCAGCCGGAGCTGACGGTGCTTTCGTGCGGCAGGGGCAATCGTTACGGCCATCCGCATGCAGAAACGCTGGAACGGCTGCAGGCCGTAGGCAGCGCTGTGGCGCGCACGGATGAACAGGGCTGCGTGAAGGTTGTCTTTGACGAGGGGGGCGGCTGGCGCTGCTATGTTTATGGGGAGATGCGTTGGCAGAGGTTGCAGTTTAATAACTTATAAGTTAAAATTAAGACTAGAGGTGTATGCACGATGAAGAATGAAGCATTAGGCTATGAATGGCAGGATGTGCGCAAGGAGCTGTTTACAGCTGAAGAGATTGCTGCAAGCGATTTGCGCGTGGCATTAATTAGAGAATCAAGTGATGCTCACCAAAAAGGAACAGACTTCACTAAAGCAGTTCATTTGGAAAGGATTTGAAGATGGTTAAAAAGAAAGATGATTCAGTTATAGCACCTGATGAGCTAATATATAGATTAAAACATAACGAACCTCTTCCAAAAGAAACAAATATCTTGGTTATATGCGGAGAAGAGGATTATTATCGCAGTCAGATTATAAAGGCTGTACCGGATTATTTTTTTGCTGATATGCCTGCGTCAGACCGCGAAATTACTACTTTTGACAAAAATACTGATTTGACAGAATTAAATTTGGCGATTAACACTTATCCTTTTTTTAGTGGCAGATCGTTAATTATTCTTAGTGATGAAAAACTTTGGGCTGTCAGAAAACAGAAAAGCGATAAAGAAGATGAGGTTGC
>URVO01000167.1 GCA_900551335.1 uncultured Phascolarctobacterium sp. | reverse complement strand
TGGAAAAAGAGCCGGACATCGCTATCGGCACTACGAAGGCTAACAGTGCAATTCTTCATGCTGGCTTTGACGCTCCGACTGGCAGCCTCAAGGCTATTACCAATGTTCGTGGCAATGCTTTGTACCACGAGCTGCAAAACGAGCTGGATCTGGATATTAAATGGACTGGCTCTCTGGTTGCTGCAACCACCGACGAGGAAATGCAGACTTTGCAGGAGCTGCTGCAACGCGGTAAAAAGAACGGCGTTGAAGGCCTGCAAATACTCTCTAAAGAAGAAGTTCTCGAGCAGGAGCCGAACCTGACCTCTGTTAAGGGCGCTCTGTGGGCTCCGAGTGCCGGCGTATGCTGGCCGTTCGGTGCTGCTATTGCTTTCGCTCAATGTGCTGTACAAAACGGTGCTGAGGTTATCCGCGACTGCAAGGTGCTGGGCTTCGTTAAGGAAAATGGCAAAATCACCGGTGTTGAAACCTCTAAGGGCACTATCGCTGCTAAATACGTAGTTAACGCTGCTGGTATTTATGCTGACGAGATTGCTAAGCTTGCAGGCGATGACACCTTCACTATTACTCCGCGTAAGGGCGAATACATCCTGTTCGACAAGACTGCTTGCAGCAGCCTCGTTTATGGTGTAGTTTTCCCGACTCCGACAAAAAAATCCAAGGGTATCCTGGTTTGTACTACTACCCACGGCAACACCTTCATCGGTCCTAACGCTAACGAGCAGGAATCCAAAGAGGATAAGGCTGTTACGACTCAGGGCATGAATGAAATCATTGCTTCTGCTAAGAAGCTGATTCCGAACCTGCCGATGGGCGCTGCTATTACCGAATTTGCCGGCCTGCGTGCTGTTTCCAGCACCGGCGACTTTATCCTTGGTCCCTCTGAAAAGGTTGAAGGCCTGTACAATGCTGCTGGCATGCAATCCCCTGGCCTGACCGCAGCTCCTGCTGTTGGTGAGCTGATTGCTAACGAGATTGCTCGCGTAAGCGGCGCTGCTAAGAAGGCAGACTTCAAGGCTGCTCTGCCGAAGCATAAAGCATTCAACTACATGACCTCTGATGAAAAGGCTGCTAAGATTGCCGAGGATAATCTGTATGGCCGCGTAATCTGCCGCTGCGAGACTGTTACCGAGGGCGAGATTGTGGAAGCTATCAACGCTCCTGTAGGCGCTCGCACTGTTGACGGTGTAAAACGCCGCACTCGTGCAGGCATGGGCCGCTGCCAAGGCGGTTTCTGTGGTCCGCGTGTTACCCAGATTCTGGCGCGTGAGCTGAACATCTCTATTCCTGAGGTGCTCAAGGAACGTACTGATTCTAACATGTTCTACGAAAAATATGCTGTAGATGGCGGGGAGGAATAATAATGAACCAATTATATGATGTAATTATTGTTGGCGGTGGTCCTGCCGGTCTTTCTGCTGCTTACAGCGCATGGCAGAATGGTGCTAAAAAAATCGTTGTTATAGAGCGTGACCGCGAACTCGGCGGTATCCTGCAGCAATGCATCCATAACGGCTTCGGTCTGCATCACTTTAATGAAGAGCTGACCGGCCCTGGCTATGCACATCGCTGCATCGAGCTCGTTGCTGATAAACCTGAAATCGAAACCCTGGTTGATACCATGGTATTAGATGTACAAAACAACAAAACTGTTATTGCTGTAAATCCGGAAAAAGGTCTGCTGAAGCTGGAAGGCAAAACTGTTATCCTGACCATGGGCTGTCGTGAGCGTACCCGTGGCGCTATCCGTATTCCGGGCGAGCGTCCGGCAGGCGTTTTCACTGCTGGTGCCGCTCAGCGTATGGTTAATATGGAAGGCTACCTGCCAGGTCATAAAATTGTTATCCTCGGCAGTGGCGATATCGGTCTGATTATGGCTCGCCGTATGAGCCTGGAGGGCTGCAAGGTTCAGGCTTGCCTGGAAATCTGCCCCTTCTCTAATGGTCTGACTCGTAATATCGTACAATGCCTGAATGACTATGATATTCCTCTGTACCTCTCCCACACCATCGTTGCTGTTCATGGTGAGGAGCGCGTAACCGGTATCACTGTTGCTAAGGTTGACGAGCGCATGACCCCGATTCCGGGTACTGAATTTGATATCGAATGCGATACCGTACTGCTGTCTGTTGGCCTGATTCCGGAGAACGAGCTGTCTCGCGGTCTGGATCTGGAAATGAATCCGCTGACCAACGGCCCTGTTGTTGACCAGCATCGTGAAACCAGCCTCGACGGCTTCTTTGCTGCCGGCAACGTTGTACACGTACATGACCTGGTTGACTTCGTATCCGAAGAAGCTGAAATCGCAGGTAAATATGCTGCGCTCAAGGCTCAGGAGAAGCTTTCCAGCGATAACCGCACTGTAACCGTGAAGGCTATTGACGGTGTACGTACCTGTGTACCGCAAAAGCTTACTCTGCCTGCAGAAATGCCTGCTGACGAGAAGATTAAGCTGTTCATGCGTGTTGCTGCACCGCACCGCAAGGTTAAGCTGGTGGTTAAGAGCGGCGAGAACGTTCTGCTGAGCCGTCCTCTGCCTGTAGCAAAGCCCAGTGAAATGATTGCCGTAGAAATCCCGGCAAGCAAATTTGACCAGATTGGTGACGAAGTTACCGTAGGTCTGGTACTGTAAGGAGGGTATAAAATGGCTGTTGAAACTCGTGTTATGAACTGCATTATGTGCCCTATGGGCTGCGAGATGACTGTGACCATTGAAAACGGCGCAGTTACCAATGTTACCGGCAACACCTGCCCGCGTGGCGCTAAATATGCTAACGATGAAGTTACGGCTCCGAAGCGTATGCTGACCTCTACCGTTGCGGTAGAAGGCGGCCTGCTGCCTTTGCTGCCCGTAGTATCTGCTAACGTACTGCCGAAGGAGCGCATTCTTGACTGTGCACGCTTTTTGCGTGGCGTAAAGGTTACGGCTCCGATTAAGACTGGCGATGTTGTTGTAAAGGACATCTTAGGTCTTGGCGTAGATATTATCGCTAGCCGCGACATGTAAAAAATAAAGACGCTGCAGCTTATAAGCTGCGCGTCTTTTGATACTCGCAAAAGCAATGCTGACGTACTATTAGTTTAGTGCGTCAGCATTTTTTCTTCTATATAATACTATCATATCAGGTGTTCTTAGCAATTACCGCACCCAGGACGGCGCCAACGATGAAGCTGGTGACCGCTTTTTGATTGCTGTGCTTCTTCGTTACATAGCTGTCGCTCTTATGCTTACGGTCGTAACGGTCATAATGATCGTCGCGGTCGTGACGGTCGTAGCGGTCATGATGGCGTGGCGGCGGCGCATCGTGTCTGCCGTGTGCAGAAGCAATTCCTGTCAATGGTAAGGAAAAGCAGAGCGCTGCTAAGGTGATAGCGGTAGTTTTTTTCGCGTATTGGAAAATTTTTGTCGTCATAATGTGCACCCACTTTCTTATTTAAGGCTGTCGGCCTTTGCTTTTTTCTTGTTGAGTATAGTATAGATGATAATTATGACGAAATCATGGCGAATTGACTGGTTGGTCAGTTTTTCTTACAAAATTTTTCTCAAAAAAATTTTGCTTAATTTTCCTAGAGAAAAGAAGAAAATCAGGCGTTTTTTTAAGCTTTTAAGCACTTTTTTTGAAGTTTTTTCAAGAAAATTTTAA
>URVO01000166.1 GCA_900551335.1 uncultured Phascolarctobacterium sp. | reverse complement strand
CTTGCACCCTGCCAGCTTTTCAGGCGCAGAAAATCCTCTGCGTACTTTTGGCGCAGCACAGTGTTCCATTCTTCATCTTGTGCATAAAAATCTTCGACTAAATCAAAAACATTACTCATTTTTTCTCCACTCATTCATAACTATATTAATATAAATAAGTATATCATATTTCGAGGAACTTGTGTGAAACATTAATGTTTTTTTGCTGAGAAGTTTACGGAATCATAAATTTTTTGCAGCGGAACACCATTTTTGCGGGCAATTTCTGCGGCGCTGTCATATTCTACATAGCACTTTTCGCCGCAAAGCTTCACCTGCACCTCGCCATATTCCGTCTGCACCAGACCGCGCTCACGCGGCAGCATATCGCGCTGCATCAGCGTGCGGCGAATGCCAATCGTCGTCGTTTCCGCAAAAATAATTTTCTCCAGCTCTTCCCTATTTTGGGCATGACAAAGAACCGTCAGCTCCCACGCAGGACGGTTCTTCTTCATATATATGGCTGTATAATGCACGTCAAGAGCGCCTGCCGCCAGCAGACGTTCCATAGTGTAGCCGAGGATTTCGCCGCTGCAATCGTCCACATCGCTTTCCAGCTTGTAGATTTCGTCATGTAGCAGCTCGTCAGCCTCGCTTACAGAGTTTTTTTTTGCGGCTCGATAAGCAGCGCACGCAGAATGCTCGGGCGTTCATATTGACGCTTGCCTGCACCCAGACCGATAGCACAGATTTTGAACTGCTCCGGCAACTCGTCCGTCGTCATCAGCGCAGCCGCAGCCGCAGCACCAGTCGGCGTCACAAACTCGCCCTGCACCAGCAGCAGGCGCACGTTCAAGCCGAAGCTTTGCATAATATTTGCCGTCGCCGGAACAGGCACAGGCAGCACGCCATGCTGGCAGCGCACAGTGCCACGCCCCTCGCACAGCTCCGGCACAATAACCTCGCCTACGCCCAGACTGTCGAAGCACACAGCAATCGCCACAATATCCACGATAGAGTCAATCGCGCCGACCTCGTGGAAGTGTACGTCCTCCTTCGCTACAGCGTGAGCCTTGCCCTCCGCCTCCGCGATAATATCGAAAATTTTCAGCGCCAGAGCACGCGCCTGCTCGCTCATCTGCGTGCCGTTGATGATTTCGATAACCTCTTTTAAGCCGCGATGCTCGTGATGATGGTGATGCTCATGCGGCATATGCACATGGTCATGATGATGCTCGTGGTCATGCTCGTGCTCATGATGATGTTCATGGTCATGCTCATGATGATGTTCATGGTCATGCTCGTGCTCATGGCTATGTACATGCGCAGCCACAGCCTCACCGTGCAGGAAGCTCATATCATGGTCATGGTTCTCATGCTCTGCGTCCAGCACAACGTCGAAATCGCAGCAGTCCACGCCGGCCTTCGACACGCGGCTGATGTTATACGTAAAGCCCTTAGCCGGAATGCTCTGCAAGGCCTCGTCCAGCTTTGCACGGTCTGCCCCCAAATCTAACAATGCTGCCACCAGCATATCGCCGCTGATACCAGCGTTACATTCTAAATATAATTTTTTCATAGCGTCTCCCCCAATGCTTTATTTTAATATTTCGTTCATGCTGCCTGTCCTGTAGCCTAAAAGGTCAAGCGTCACATAGTCAAAGCCATACTCCTGCAGCTTATTGTGCAAGGTGCTGCGCACCGGCTCCGCCAGCGCACGCTGCAGCTCGTCAGGCAGCACCTCGATACGCGCCAGATTGCCATGCACGCGCACGCGGAACTGCTTAAAGCCCAGCTCCCACAAAAGCTGCTCCGCCTTATCCACCGCCGCCAGCTTCTCCGCAGTAATGCGCTCGCCATAGACGAAGCGCGACGCAAGGCAGGCAAACGACGGCTTATCCCACGTCGGCAGCTGCAGCTCGTGCGACAGCAGACGGATTTCTGCCTTCGAAAGCTGCGCCACACGCAAGGGGCTGTGCACATCCAGCTCCGCCAGCGCCTTCAGTCCCGGACGGTAATCACCAAGGTCATCCATATTCGAGCCCTCGCAGAGCACAGCGCCGTGCTCCTTAGCGATACGCAGAAAATTGCTGAACAAGGTCTTTTTGCAGATATAGCAGCGGTCAGGCGGATTTTCAGCAAAGCCCGGCACCGCCAGCTCATCAAAATCAAAATACAGCTGGCGAATGCCATACTTAGCGCAGAACGCCTCCGCCTCACGCAAATCGCGCTGCGGCACCACGCCGCTGCGCGCCGTGAGTGCCAGCGCCTTCTCGCCCAGCGTCAGATGTGCCACCTGCAGCAAAAACGTCGAATCCACGCCGCCGCTGAAGGCCACCAGCACACTCCCCAAACGGCGCAGCTCCTCCTGCAGCACCTGCAGCTTCTCCTGCGCCAAAGTGTTATTTATATTATTCTTGTCATTCATAAAATCTCCTCCTAAGGTGTTAAGAAATTTAGAGGTACGTGACGCGAAGACCCGATTTATTACGAGCATAGCGAGTAAAATAAATCGTTGGTCGAGCTAATACCTTTAGGTGCGAGGAGTCATTCTGAAGTATATGGTGCTTTATACGCAGTCTACTTACAAGCCAGCCTGTTAATCTGCGTCGCAATATACCCCGCACTAAAGCCATTGTCAATATTCACCACAGAAATGCAGTTGGCGCAGGAATTTATCATCGTCAGCAGTGCGCTCAGGCCGTGAAAGCTTGCGCCATAGCCAACAGAGGTCGGCACCGCAATCACCGGATTAGGCACCAGTCCGCCAATCACGCTCGCCAACGCGCCCTCCATGCCGGCCACCGCCACCACGCAGTTTGCCCGCTGCAAAACGTCCACCTTATCCAGGAGACGATGAATACCGCTCACGCCCACATCATATACACGCACAATCTGCGCGCCGAAAAACTCCGCTGTCTGCGCAGCCTCCTCCGCCACAGGAATATCTGCCGTGCCTGCCGTGCAGACGGCCACGCAGCCTACGCGCTGCTTGTCCGGACGCTCATACTTCAGCGTCCGCGCCACAGCGTCATACTGAATCTGAGGCAGCACCTTACGCACCAGCTCATACTGCTCCGCCGAAGCACGCGTGCCGTAAACCTCGCCATGCTCAGCAAAAAGGCGCTGATAAATGCTCACCAGAAACTCGTCCGGCTTATTGCTGCAATAGATAACCTCGGGAAAGCCGGAGCGGATTTCGCGATAGGTGTCCAGCTTGGCATAGCCAAGGTCTTCATAGGCCTTATGCTGAAAAAAGCGCTCGGCCTCCTCGACGGACATTGCGCCGCTGCGCACCTGTTCGAGTACACTCTTAGAGTCCACTTTACTCCTCCTTCTATGACAAAGACTTAGCCTGCACAGCAAGCTAAGTCTCTGATTACAATTATATTTTCTTGTATAAGTATAACGAAAGCAGCTATTTTCCGCAAGCTATCTCGTCATTAGTTTCCTTTTTGTTCACTTTTCTGCTTACACCAGATTCTTCATCACAGCAAGCTCCATCTTATCCGACGGAATAACCTCGCTATGCAGCACAGGCAGCTCCTCCAGCGCCAGCATACGCGGCGGGATTTCCACGCCCGTCTCCTCGTTTAGCTTATGCAGCAGTGCGAACGGCTCTCCCTTCGGCTGCTCCTTATCGTCGAGAGCCTCCAGCACGCTGTCGGCAAACTT
>URVO01000165.1 GCA_900551335.1 uncultured Phascolarctobacterium sp. | reverse complement strand
GGCCGCACCCACGAGCGACAAAGCAATCGCCAGCGCCAGCTGCCAGATACCCTTCCAGCAGATAGACAGCAGGCTGTGCTTGTCCGTCGTATTTTTATCCCAGATATTGAAGATCACGCTCATAGAAAGCACAGGGAACACGCTCGCCGCCGCTAAAGCCAGCAGCTGACGCGTAAGCAGGCCGCGGCCGATAAACAGCAGCGCCAGACCACCTGCACTCAATACTGCCCACAGTGCCAGCTGCTTGCTGCCGCTGATATTAAACAGCAGCGACAGATACAGCACCACGCCGGCCACGATAGCCAAAAGCACAGGAATAAAGCTCAGCTTCGAGGGGAAATAAGGCGCAAAGCCATCGCCCTTCGCCGCAAAAACGCCTGCCTCGCCAATCGTGTAGCCACGCGCTTCAACGCTGGCCTTAATATCGCGGACATATTTCAGGTTCGTCTTCATAATATCCTGTCCACCCTCAGGCATGAGGAAGGGACGGATATAGTTTACGCGGATATTGCGCTCCTCGTCCGTCAGCGCCCAACGGCGCAGAGCCTCGCCCACGCTGATTTTCTTTTGCTCAGTCGGGTCGATAACATAGGAGCGTGCAGCCTTGTAGTCGTTGAACTCTGCCAACGGCAGCAGGCCGTCAATCTTGGCAAACTGTAATTGTGTATAATGCTCCAGCATTACGAGCGTCATGTTGTTTTCCTTCATCCGCTCGCCTAAATGCTGCATTTTATTCGGATAGCCGACAACCTCGGTACCGCACGGCATCAAGGCTGCTACAGGCACGCCGGCCTCCTTGATGCGGTCGAAAATCGCATCAATCTGCTCGTCCGTAACCTCAATATAGTTCTGCGGACGCACGATAATCTTGAAGCCAAGAGCATTAACCTTGCGCAAATCCTGCACCGGCAGGCCCAAGGGAGCCTGCAAAAGTCCCTGCGGCTCGTCATAACGGCCATCAGGAAGCGGAGTCGTGCGGCCCTTCACCTTGATGATGCGCGGATTGTCGCACACCACCTGAACGCGGTCAGCACCATAGCGCAGGCACAAATCCTGCTCCACGTCCTCCAGAATAGAAGCGTCGGCTGCAGCTGCTGCATAAGCAGCATGCTCCTCCAGTGCTTCAGCAGGGACATGCGCAAACACGCCCTTATCCGCACCAAGCATAGCGGCCTGACGCAGCTCACCGCCGGTCGCCGTCTGCAGCTCGCCATTTTTCGTCAGGCGCTCCAGCGTCGTATCAAAAATCATCAGCGAGTTGATGCCTGCCTCCTTAAACTGACGCAGCACATCCTCTTCAGGCAAGCCCTGCAAAGCAGCCAGCTTACGTAAGCCCTCGTACTCCATTGCCATTTCTACAGTATTATTTTGCTTTTCAACATCATGGCGGACAAAGTTGAGCCACAGGGCACACACCAGTCCTACCACGATTACTGCCAGCAGCACGGGATTGTATCGGCTTTTCATAACTTTCACCTGCTCTAAACCTCGCTTTTAGACCTTCCTCTGCTGACTGCGCAGATAAGCCTCAACAAAGGGCATCAGCTCGCCGTCCATAACAGCCTGGATATTGCCGGTCTCGCAGCCTGTGCGATGATCCTTGACCATGGTGTAGGGCTGGAAGACATAGGAACGGATCTGGCTGCCCCATTCGATATTCTGGTAATCACCGGCGATATCGCTGACGAGAGCCTCCTGCTTAGCCTTTTCGTATTCATATAATTTTGCACGCAGCATCTGCAGACAGCGCTCACGGTTCTGAATCTGAGAACGCTCATTCTGACATTGAACAACGATACCCGTCGGTTCATGCGTCATACGTACAGCAGAGGACGTTTTGTTGACGTGCTGGCCGCCGGCACCGCTGGAACGGTAAACGTCGACACGCACTTCGTCCATATTGATATTAACATCAACAGTATCATCAAGCTCAGGCATAACATCGACAGCAGCAAAGGAGGTATGACGGCGTGCATTCGCATCGAACGGCGAAATACGCACCAGACGGTGAACGCCCTTCTCGCTGCGCAGGAAGCCATAAGCATTGTGGCCGTTGACCTGAATCGTTGCGCTCTTAACACCGGCTTCATCACCGGGCTGGTAGTCGAGCATTTCCAAAGCAAAGCCGTTCTGCTCAGCAAAGCGCGTAAACATACGCAGCAGCATGCTCGTCCAGTCCTGCGCCTCAGTGCCGCCGGCACCTGCGTGCAGCGTCAAAATAGCGTTATTCGCATCATATTCGCCGCTCAGCAGCATGCCCAGCTCAAGATGCTCCAGCTCGTTACGGCATTTTTCCAGCAGCTCGTCCATCTCAGGAATCAGGCTTTCGTCATTTTCCTCAGCGGCCAGCTCCTGCATAGCCTCGAGGTCGTCAACGCCTTCACTAAGCTTATGGAAGCCGTCGACCTCTTCCTTCAGCGCATTAACATCCTGCGCTGTTTTTTGTGCTTTTTCCGGATCATCCCAAAAAGTCGGATCACCCATTTTATGCTCTAATTCTGCAATGCGATCTTCTTTGACAGCGATGTCAAAGAGATCCCCTCATTTCCTCTAATTTTGCTTGCAGATTAGCGATTTCCGGTTTGTACTCTTCAATCAACAAAATTCCTCACAACCTTTCGTTTTAGCAAATATTAGTTAATACTGGCTTACGCCACTTTTGATGTCAGGAGCACACTGTGCCCCTAACTGAGGATGTCCCTTATTTCTTCGGCTCAGCGTTCAAGCGGCCTTCGTCACCCTCCGGGGTCGGATTATTCGTAGAGGCAGCCTCCAGCGGATCCTCCATCTGAGGCTGAGTGATAACATTGACGCGGTAGATGTAGCGCACTACGTCGTCCTGAATAGCGTCAATCATAGCCTCGAACATATCATAAGCTTCAAACTTATACTCAACAAGCGGATCCTTCTGGCCATATGCACGCAGGCCAACGCCCTCACGCAGCATGTCCATAGCATCCAGATGCTCCATCCAGTGATTGTCGACAACCTTCAGCATAACAAGGTTTTCCAGCTCACGCATCAGCTCAGGTCCGATGTCGCTTTCACGTGCCTTGTAGTTGTCCTCGGCAACCTTATGCAGATATTCATCCAGCTCCTCACGGCTCAGGTTCTGCAGATATTCCACAGTCAGCACTCCGCGCGGTGCATAGAAGTCCTCGGCATAAGCAATCAAAGCCGGCAGATCCCAATCCTCGGAATAAACCTCAGGCGGAGCATACATAGCCATGGTGCGGTCAACAACCTTCTCCACCATCTCTTTGATATTGCCGCTGAGATCCTCCTGATGCAGAATCTTTTTACGCTGAGCGTAGATAACCTCACGCTGCTGGTTCATAACATCGTCATACTCCAGTACGTGCTTACGAATGCTGAAGTTGCGTGCTTCAACCTTCTTCTGCGCGTTCTCGATAGACTTAGTTACGAGGCTGTGCTCAATCGGCTCATCATCCTCCATACCCAGCTTGTCCATAATGCCCGCAATATTATCGCTGCCGAACAGACGCATCAGATCATCCTCCAGGCTCAGGAAGAATTTGGAAGAGCCAGGGTCGCCTTGACGAGCGCAACGGCCGCGCAACTGGTTATCAATACGACGGCTTTCATGACGCTCCGTACCGATGATATGCAGACCGCCAAGCTCAGGCACGCCTTCGCCCAAAGTAATATC
>URVO01000164.1 GCA_900551335.1 uncultured Phascolarctobacterium sp. | reverse complement strand
GAGCAGACTCCTTCTCCTTGCTGCCGCCACAGCCAGCCAAAGCTAAAGCCATAACAACGCAGAACATCAGCATAAAAATTTTCTTCATAATATTACCTCCACACAACGCCTTATTAAGAAGCCGTCCGAATTATGTCTATGGCTTTATTATAGCGCTTTTTTTACTTATGTCAATAGTTATTCATATATTCTTTTGTAGTTTTAAGCAAAAAGCTTCCTGCAAAAAACCAGTTAGCTGCAAGCACCCAAACACTTTAGTTAGCACTTAGTCTCTAGGCAAGAATTTTTTCTCTAAAAATGTAAAGATTTTAACAAAAATCGCTTGACAAACCCTCTGCTAACCGCTTATAATGCAGATAATCTCTTTGCACTGCAATTTAGCTACAGTACAACCTGATCAGGCGGTAAACCGTTTACGCGGTTTTTGCAGCCGGGCCCTCACGGGCAGCAGACAGTGAATGCAACGTCTGCGGGACAGTTAACTACTATCTCGCAGGCGTTTTTTATATGTTTAAATAAAAAAATGCCTGCCGCAAAGAATATTGGCTTACACCAGACTATTCCGCACAATCGAAGGAGGCATTTTAAATGAAATTTGAAAATGAAGCAGAAAGAATCGCCATGATAGTCTCTATCAACAGCATCATCGGCAACCTGCTCTTATCCCTGGGCAAATTAGTCGCCGGCTTTATGGCACAGTCCGCTGCAATGATTTCCGACGGTATCCATTCCGCATCTGACGTCTTTGGCACGCTGATTGTTATGGCAGGCGTAAAATTTTCCAATAAGGCATCTGACGACGAGCATCCCTATGGTCACGAACGCATCGAATGCGTTGCCGCCATTCTGCTCGCAGTCATCCTTACTATTATCGCTCTTTTAATCGGCTACAGCGGCTACGAAAAAATCACCGGCCACAGCGGCGAGCTTGAGGTTCCCGGCCAGATGGCTCTGTGGGCTGCCGTAGTTTCTATTCTTGCGAAAGAGGCTATGTTCTGGTACACCAGAAACGCTGCCAAGAAAATCAACTCCGGTGCACTGATGGCCGAGGCCTGGCATCACCGCAGCGACGCTATGAGCTCCGTAGGTGCCTTTGTCGGCATCCTCGGCGCACGTATGGGCTATCCTGTTCTCGACCCCATCGCCAGCCTTGTCATCTGCGTTATGATTCTTTATGCTGCCTACGAGGTCTTCAAGGACTCTATGGATAAAATGCTAGACCGCAGCTGTGACGAAGAAACGAATATCGCTTTAGAAAAGCTCGTTGTCCGCGTTCCTGGTGTAGAGCATCTTGACAGCCTATATACGCGTCTTTTCGGCAACCGTATCTATGTAGATATTGAGCTTAGCGTTAAAGATGACCTGACTCTTTTGCAGGCCCACCATATCGCAGAAACAGTGCATACTGCAATTGAGGCTAACTTCCCGCTCGTAAAGCACTGCATGGTCCACGTCAACCCGCTCAGCGAGGACAGCCATGATGCCTGCATTATGCTGCCGCCGGACCTGCGTCCGAAAGGCCTCCATTCTGAGCATCTTGACTAACATTTATATGCTTGGTAGCATACACATAACTACTAAAATTTTTCTTATATATCCCCTTGACAGCAAGTGAACAGGGGGTATATAATTATCTCAACGAATGAGTGATTGCTCATATGATTGAGTGATTTACAATAACAATACAATTCACATGGAGGTATCCGCTTATGAAAAAGGCGCTCTTCTTAATCATCAGCATGCTCTGCCTGCTCATGTTAGCCGGCTGTGGCAGCGACAAACAAGCAGCAGCTCCCGCTGCTGAAAAGGTTCTGCGTGTGGCAACGTCCCCAGCTTCCCCACCGTTTGAGCTATACTTAAAGGATCAAAACAAATTCACCGGTTTTGATATTGATTTAATGAACGATTTAGGGAAAAAGATGGGCTATGACAAGGTTGAATTCGTTAATGTCGAATTCCAAAACCTGCTTACCGGTCTGGACAGCAAGGATTATGACCTGGCGGTAAACAACTTCAGCTCCACCAAAGAAAGACGCGAAAACTACGCTTACAGCGAGCCGTATGCCAAGGCAGCCTTCTCTATCGTTGCTAAAAAAAGCAGCAAGCTGACCATGAATGATATTGCCGGCCGCAAGGTAGCAATTAAAAAAGGCGCTTCTGCCGCTCGCGTTGCCAAGGCTCTGCCTAATGCGCAAATCGTAGAGTATCCGCAAAACGAAAGTGCTCTGCACGCAGTAGAAACCGGTGAAGCAGATTTCGCTATCTGCGGCAACCTGACCACTGCTTACTATATGACGCATACTGACGATGACAACTGCTTAACGGTTATTGGTCACTCCGACCGTCAGGATGACCTTGTAATGTATGCAAACAAAGATAACAACGAGCTTATCCAAAAGCTCAACGCTGCTCTGAAAGATTACAAAAAGAGCGGCGAATACAAAAACCTCATCAATTTCTACTTCGGCGACATCGAAAAGCAGGCCGAAATCTAAACTCACTAAGAGGACAAATTTACATAGATCTCTACGACACACCCCCTTTCGTCTATGGAGAACAAAGCACAAAAACAGCTGCGAGGAAACGTCCAAGTCCTCGCAGCTGTTTTGCTTATATCTCACCTTTAGTAATACAGAAAATCTGCACCCTAAAAAAGCAGGCCGCCGCATTTCCATGCAGCAGCCTGCTTTTCTATTCACTGGTCAACTATCACCTAGGGTGCTTTGTCGCCAGCCTTATTTGTTTTGATTGCGATGTCTCATTGAAGCGTGATCAATATCAAAGGCGTTAATCAGCTCGGTTACAGCCTGGCTTGGGGATACCACGCCATTAACAGCTGCTTCCATAACTGCCGGTAAACGTCCCTTAATCATCGGGTCTTCAAAGAACAGATTGTGCAGATGCTCATCAATCATGCTGTTAACCCAAGAAACTGTCTGCGCCTTACGGCGTTTGTCAAAGGCACCAGATTCCTTAGTAACCTTCTCGAATTTGCGCATCACAGCCCAAAGCTCCAAAAGACCTTCCTTAGTCAGAGCAGAACATCTGTAAGCATGGGTCTTCCAGCCTTCGGTAGCCGGACGGATAAATTCAATCATACGCTCATATTCGCCTTGGGTAACAATAGCCTTAGGCAGGTTATCGCCATCGGCCTTGTTGACAACGATAGCATCAGCAACCTCCATGATGCCCTTCTTGATGCCTTGCAGGTCATCACCAGCGCCAGTCAGTACGACCAGCATGAAGAAGTCAACCATGGAACGCACAGTAATCTCCGACTGGCCTACACCGACGGTCTCTACGAGGATAACATCGCAGCCTGCAGCTTCGCAGAGAAGCATAGTTTCACGGCTCTTACGTGCAACACCGCCCAAAGTTCCCTTTGCCGGAGAAGGACGAATGAAGCAGTTCGGCTCACGCGACAGCATCTGCATACGTGTTTTATCACCTAAGATAGAACCACCGGTAATCGAGCTTGTCGGGTCAACTGCAAGAACGGCAACCTTATAGCCCTGATGACACAGCAGCTGGCCGAAGGATTCGATAAAGGTACTCTTACCAGCACCAGGCACACCGGAAATACCGATACGCAGTGCTTTGCCTGTACGTGGCAAAAGCGCCTGCAGCACACGCTGCGCTTTATCGAAGTCTTTCGGAGCGTTACTTTCAATAAGCGT
>URVO01000163.1 GCA_900551335.1 uncultured Phascolarctobacterium sp. | reverse complement strand
ATTTTGAAATGCTGGGCAACTTCTCCTTTGGCGATTACTTCAAAAAAGAGGTTATTCCCTGGAGCTGGGAATTCCTGACCGAGGAATTAGGCCTGCCTGCTGACAAGCTGTACATCACCATCCATACCGAGGATGATGAAGCTTATGATATCTGGCATAATGTTGTTGGCGTACCTGCTGAACGCATTGTACGTCTGGCTGACAACTGGTGGGAAATCGGCAGCGGTCCGTGCGGCCCTGACTCCGAAATCCACATCGACCTCGGCCCTGAGCGCGGCTGCGGCAAGCCGACCTGCGGCCCTGGCTGCGACTGTGACCGTTTCCTGGAAATCTGGAATCTGGTATTCACTCAGTTCAACCAGATGCCTGACGGCACCTATCCGCCGCTGAAAAACAAGAACATTGATACCGGCGCTGGTCTGGAGCGTCTGGCAAGCGTTGTTCAAGGCAAGCCGTCCAACTTTGAGACTGACCTGATTTTCCCGATTATCGAGCACGCTGCTAAGGTTGCTAATGTTGAATATGGCAAGGATAAGGCTACCGATGTTTCCCTGAAGGTTATTGCTGACCATGTTCGCAGCATGACCTTTATGATCGGTGATGGCATTCTGCCGTCTAACGAAGGCCGTGGCTATGTACTGCGCCGTATCCTGCGCCGTGCTATCCGTCATGCACGTCTGCTGGGCATCAACGAGATGTTCCTTTGCGGTGCTGTTGACGTTGTTATCGGTATGTTCGGCCATGCTTATCCGAACCTGGTAGAGAAGGCTGACTTCATTAAAAAGGTTGTCGAAATGGAAGAAACCAGCTTCCTGCGCACCCTGAAGCAGGGTTGCGAGCTGCTGAACGAAGAAATCGAAAAGCTGCAGGCTGCTAACAAAACCGTTCTCGACGGTGCAACTGCCTTCAAGCTGAACGACACCTTCGGTTTCCCCTGGGAGCTCACCGAAGAGATTCTGGAAGAAGCTGGCATGACCATGGATAAAGAGGGCTTCGACGCTGCGCTGGAGGTTCAGCGTAAAATGGCACGTGAAGCACGTAATGATAAAGAGGGCCGTCCGGTTGTTTATAATACCAGCGGCATCAACGTTGGTGAGCTGAAGGTTGACGAAGCTGCAACTAGCGCTAAGATTGTTAAAATGTATCCTGCACATGATGCACAGCCGATTGATAATGCTGCTGACGGCACTGAGGTTGCAGTTATCTGCGACGTAACCGCTTTCCATGCTGAGGGTGGCGGTCAGCTGGGCGATATCGGTACGATTACCGCTCCGACCGGTGTTATCGCAGTTAACGTAACCAAAAAGCTGCCTGATGGCGCAGTAATTATGGTTGGCTCCGTAACCGAGGGCACTGTTGCTGTTGGCGACGAGGTAACCTTTGCTGTAGACAAAGCACGTAAGCTGGATATTGCACGTAACCACACTGCAACCCATCTGCTGCACGCTGCACTGAAGCAGGTTCTGGGCAGCCACGTTAACCAGGCAGGCAGCTATGTCGGCCCGGACCGTCTGCGTTTTGACTTTTCTCACTTCTCTCAGGTAACTGAGGCTGAGCTGAAGGAGGTTGAAGCAATCGTTAACGAGCAGATTCTTGCAAGCAAGGGCGTACAAATTGAAGAGCTGCCGATTGAGGAAGCTAAGAAGAGAGGCGCAACTGCTCTGTTCGGTGAAAAATATGGCAATATCGTTCGCGTTGTTACCGTGCCGGAATTCTCTATGGAATTCTGCGGCGGCAGCCATGTAGAGAACACTGCGCAAATCGGCATGTTCAAGATTGTCAGCGAAGGCTCCAGCGGCGCCGGTGTGCGTCGTATCGAGGCTGTAACCGGCCACGGTGCTGTTGCTCACGTTAATGCTGTTGAAGAGATGGTTAAGGGCCTGGCAAACGAGCTGAAATGCCGCGCATGCGACGTACCGAACCGTCTGGAGGCACTGCATTGCGAGCTGAAGGCTGCACAGAAGAAGGCTGACGAGCTGGCAGCAGAAATTGCTAAGGCTCAGGTAAGCAACGTAGCTGACCAGGTTAAGGACGCAAACGGCGTACCTGTTCTGGTACAGAAGGTAAATGCTGACAGCGTTGATGCTCTGCGTAACCTGGGTGACCAGATGCGCGACAAGGTTGGCGGCGTAGTTGTGCTGGCTGCTGTTATGGGCGAGAAGGTAAGCATTCTTACGATGGCTACCAAAGACGCAGTTGCTAAAGGCGCACATGCAGGCAACATCGTAAAAGCTGTTGCTAAGCTTTGCGGCGGTGGCGGCGGCGGTCGTCCGGATATGGCACAGGCCGGTGCTAAGGACGTAGCTAAGCTGGATGAGGCTTTGGCTGCTGCTTATGATATCGTTGCCGGTATGATTAAATAAAAAATTTCAGGGGGCGCTTTGCCCCCTGTTTTTTGTGTATAGAACTATACACTTTTTTAGAAAAACTGCTTGCATAGGCGGCGTTTTTATGATAAACTATCTTAGTCTAAAAATATACACGCAGGGAAATTCATCTGTTGACTGCGTCTAGCCGCGCAGTGAAGAATTGAAATTAACCCAATTCCTGCGGAAGGAAAAAACAGGAGGAAACCTACAATGGCTATTATTTCTATGAAACAATTACTTGAAGCTGGTGTACACTTTGGTCACCAAACCCGTCGCTGGAACCCGAAAATGGCTCCGTACATCTTTACCGAGCGCAATGGTATCTACATCATTGACCTGCAAAAAACCGTAAAGAAAGTTGACGAAGCTTACAACTTCATCCGTGAGGTTGCTGCTACCGGCGAAAACATTCTGTTCGTTGGTACCAAAAAACAAGCTCAAGAAGCTATGAAAGACGAAGCAACTCGTTGCAACATGTTCTTCGTTAACGAGCGTTGGCTGGGCGGCATGCTGACCAACTTCAAAACCATCCAAACCCGTATTGCACGTCTGCGCAAACTGGAAGCTATGGAAGCTGATGGCACCTTCGACCTGCTGCCGAAGAAAGAAGTTATTGGTCTGAAACATGAAATGGAAAAACTGACCAAATATCTGGGCGGTATCAAAGACATGAAAAAACTGCCGGGCGCTATGTTCATCGTTGATCCTCGCAAAGAGCACATCGCTGTTCTGGAAGCTCACAAACTGAACATTCCTATCGTTGCAACCGTTGACACCAACTGCGATCCGGACGAAATCGATTATGTAATTCCTGCAAACGATGACGCTATCCGCGCTGTAAAACTGCTGACTGCTAAAATGGCTGACGCTGTTCTGGAAGGTCGTCAAGGCATGCAAACCGAAGAAGCTGCTGAAGAAGCTCCGGCTACCGAAGAAGCTGAATAATTTATCTTACTGAATAAATTTACTTTTGAGGAGGAATAACTGATGGCTCAAATTACTGCTGCATTAGTTAAAGAACTGCGCGAGCGTACTGGCGCAGGTATGATGGACTGCAAAAAAGCTCTGACCGCTGTAGAAGGCGATATGGACAAAGCTATTGACTTCCTGCGTGAAAAAGGCCTGGCTGCTGCTGCTAAAAAAGCTGGCCGTATTGCAGCTGAAGGCGTTGTTGGCTCTTTCGTAAGTGCTGACGGCAAAATCGGCGCTATCGTAGAAGTTAACTGCGAAACCGACTTTGTTGCTAAAACCGACGGCTTCAAAGAACTCGTTGAAAAAATCGCTGCTCATATCGTAGCTACCAAACCGGCTGACGTAGAAGCTCTGCTGGCTTCCGAGGCCGGTCTGTCTAGCAAAAT
>URVO01000162.1 GCA_900551335.1 uncultured Phascolarctobacterium sp. | reverse complement strand
TTATGCCGGCGGTGACTGCGCAGAAAATACTCATCGTGTCAGCAAAGCCAAGGTGTTTGTGCCTATGGGTTCAACTGCCAACAAGCATGGCCGCGTGATTGCAGACAATATCTGTGGGGCACAGAAAAAGTATCCCGGAGTTATGGGTACAGCTGCCTGCCGCTTTTTTGCGCAGGAGGCTGGAGCAACCGGCCTGAATGAGCGTGCGGCGCAGCAGGCAGGGCTTGATTTTGCAAGTGTAGTTGTACCGGGCTTTGACCGTTTGGGCTATATGCCGGGCGTGGGGCGTATTGTGTTGAAGCTGTTGGCTGAAAAGGGCAGCGGCCGAGTGCTGGGAGCGCAGGCTGTGGGCGCGAGCGTAGCGAAGCGCATTGATACGCTGGCGGCGGCTATTTCCTTGGGCGCAACGCTGGAGGATTTGTCGGGACTGGACCTCGCCTATGCACCTCCGTTTAATACGCCGATAGAGAACATTGCGACAGCGGCCAATGTTTTGCAAAATAAGCTGGACGGACAGCTGCGCAGTATTAACCCTGTAGAATTTGAGAAGCAGCGAGAGCAGGATGATTATTTATTTGTAGATGTGCGCACACCTGCAGAGGTGGCAGCTAAGCGTATTGCCGGGATACCGTCAAGAGTAAATCTGCCGCTTGATACACTGCGGAATGCTGATATCAGCAAGCTGGATAAAGAGCAGAAGGTCGTAACAGCCTGCCAGATTGATTTGCGTGGCTACGAAGCGGAGGTTATCCTGCGCGCCCGCGGCTTCAGTAATGTTTATAGTCTGGAGGGTGGCATGAGCGGCTGGCCTTATGCAACGGAAAGTGATAACGATGAAAAGTAAGCATTATTACATTGCTATATAAGGAGGAGAAAAGCATGAGTGAATTCAGCGAAAAAATCGGTATGGCAGCAGGCAACAATTTCAAGAGCGGCTATAACTGCTGCGAAGCAATTGTAGAAACCTTCCGCAAGGAGGCAGGCGTAGATATTGATGATAACGCTTTTCGTCTGTGCTCCGGTTTTGGCGGCGGCATTGGTCATGCACGCGATTTGTGTGGCGCGATGGCAGGCTGCGTAATGGTTATCAGCACGCTGGCGGGACGCAATCAGCCAAGCGACAAGCCTTTGGCAGAGATTTATCCGCTGACGATGGAGTTTCATGAGCGCTTTGCGAAAGAGTTTGGCTCCTGTGCTTGTGGTGATTTGATGCCTTACGAGTTCAACACACGTGAGCATTTAAAGAATTGCCTGAAGCTGGTGAATAAGGTTGCGCAGCTGTTGGCAGTTTATCTGGAAGAAAAAGAGCTGCTGAAGCAGTGAAGAGAAGCTAAAAATGGACTGCTGTATAAGCTGATGCGTTTAATGCAGCAGTCCCTTTATTGTGCTTGTAACTGGAATATCCTCATGAAATTGTACCGAAATGGACAAAATAGGCTCATGAAATGGTGATGTAATACTTAAAATAGGCTCATGAAATGGTGATGTAATACTTAAAATAGGCTCATGAAATGGTGATGTAATACTTGAAATAGGCTCATGAAATTGTAGTTAGATAGCGAAAATAGGCTCATGAAATTGTAGTTAGATAGCGAAAATAGGCTCATGAAATGGTGATAAGCTACATTTTATGGTTTCATTTTTCGTTGCTATGCCATTAAGGAACATTTTGTAAAGTAATTGAGCTTTTAACCTTGGGCGTGTTATACTATTAATATAAAAATGATATTAACGGAGGTGAGCGGATGAAGTATATTTCAGTAGCAGAGGCAGCGCAAAAATGGCATGTTTCGGAGCGCAGTGTGCGTAATTATTGTGCGCAAGGACATGTGCAGGGGGCGAAGCTGCAAGGTGGAACATGGAGGCTTCCTGAAACTGCCACCAAACCGCAGCGTGCTAATAAAAATAAGCAGAATGAGCGTAGCCTGTTAGCTATTCTGCGTGAGGAAAAAGCAAGCAAATATTCTGGCGGTATTTATCATAAGACGCAGATTGAGCTGACGTATAACTCTAATCACATGGAAGGCAGTTGCCTGACGCATGAGCAGACCAGATATATTTTTGAAACAAACACGATAGGCGTTGAGAATGAGGTTTTGAATGTAGACGATGTTATTGAAACTGCTAATCATTTTCGCTGTGTTGATTTGCTTATAGATAAGGCGAAGGCTGCTTTGTCCGAGAAGCTGATTAAGGACTTACATTTTATTTTGAAAACAGGCACCAGCGATGCACGTAAGGAATGGTTTGCTGTCGGTGCTTATAAAAAGCTGCCTAATGAGGTAGGTGGTATGGATACAGCCTTACCGGAAGAGGTTAGCGAGAAAATACAGTCCTTGCTTGCTAAATATAATGCGAAGAAAAACAAAACCTTTGAGGATATTCTTGATTTTCATGTGCAGTTTGAGCGCATTCATCCATTTCAGGATGGAAATGGTCGCGTGGGCAGGCTCATTATGTTTAAAGAATGCCTGAAGTATAATATCGTTCCGTTTATTATAGAGGATAAGCTGAAGCTGTTTTATTATCGTGGGTTGAAGGAATGGGGCAAGGAGAAGGGCTATCTGATGGATACTTGCTTGGCTGCGCAGGACAGATATAAGGCTTATCTTGATTACTTTAGAATATCTTATTAGAAGAAAGGACACCCTATGCATAAAATACTTTTTATCTGCCACGGCAACATCTGCCGCTCGCCGATGGCAGAGTTCTTATTGAAGGACATCGTGAACAAGCGCGGGCTGGCTGGCGCTTTTGAGATTGCGTCGGCGGCGACGAGCAGAGAGGAAATCGGCAATCCTGTGCATTACGGCACGCGTACTAAGCTGGCACAGTTCGGCATCAGTGTGGCAGGCAAGCATGCTGTGCAGGTGACTAAGCGTGATTATGAGCACTATGATTTACTCCTGGTGATGGACAGCAATAATATCCGCAATTTGCGTCGTGTGATTGGTGAGGACACGCAATGCAAGGTGCATCTGCTGCTCGATTATACTGAGCGTAAGGGTGAGAGCATTGCTGATCCGTGGTATACGGGCGATTTCGATGTGACTTATAATGATATCATGGAAGGCTTGGCTGGACTTTTAGAGGAGCTTGGCTATTGATTTTGCAGGGAAACAGTCGGCTTTTGATGTACGTTTTTTCTCTAAACCGTTAATTAGTTAACAAAATTACCGCTATAGATGAAAAAAATAACCGAAAGCTACATTTTGCTTGTGCATTCCTGCTCTCAGCGTTATAATATAATATGCGTTGAAAAAACAAAGTTTCTAGTAATGAAGAGAGGTTTTTAAACATGAAATTCGCAAGTCGTATGGAGCGTATGCAAGCTTCTGAAATCCGTGAGCTGTTAAAATTAACCGCTCAGCCTGATATTATTTCCTTTGCCGGCGGTCTGCCTGCACCGGAGCTGTTCCCTGTTGAAGAAATTGCCAAGGTTTCTCATGACCTGGTATTGAAAGAAGGCCGTCAGCTGCTGCAATATGCAACTACCGAAGGCCGTCCTTCCCTGCGTGCAAAAATTGCTAAACGCATGGCTGATAAATATCACACCAACGTTGATCCTGATGACATTCTGATTACCACCGGCTCTCAGCAATGCCTGGACTTCGCAGGCAAGCTGTTCCTGGATCCCGGCGATGTTGTTCTCTGCGAAAGCCCGTCTTACCTCGGCGCATTGAACGCCTTCAATGCTTATCAGCCGAACTTCGTTGAGGTTCCGACTGACAATGGC
>URVO01000161.1 GCA_900551335.1 uncultured Phascolarctobacterium sp. | reverse complement strand
GTTAAGCATCTGAATCAGGAATATATGGCGCTTGATATCGGCAGCGAAACGAGCAAGGCTTATGCCGAAGCACTTGCTGAGGCCAAGATGATCGTTTGGAACGGACCGATGGGCGTGTTCGAAATGGATGCCTTCTGCAAGGGTACGGAGGCAGTTGCCAAGGCAGTTGCTAAGAGCCGTGCAGTGAGCATTGTCGGCGGCGGCGACAGCGTTGCTGCTATCGAAAAGCTTGGTCTGGCAAAACGCATTACGCATATCTCCACCGGCGGCGGTGCTTCTCTGGAATATCTGGAGGGCAAGGTTCTGCCGGGCGTAGCAGCTCTTGACGACCTGCGCCGCAAGATGATTGCCGGCAACTGGAAGATGAACAAGACTGTTAACGAAGCAGTTGAGCTGGCTGAGGACGTAGTTATGGAGACTAACGGCACTCTGAACGAGGTTGTTATTTTCCCGCCGTTCACCGCTCTGGAGACTGTTGCTGATGCTATCGATGGCAAGCATGTCGGCTATGGTGCGCAGGACCTGCACTGGGAGGACAACGGCGCTTATACCGGCGCTATCTCCGGTGCGATGATTGCTGACATCTGCGCTGAATATGTTCTTGTTGGTCATAGCGAACGCCGCACGATTTTTGGCGAGAACGAGAAGATTGTTGCCAGCAAGATTATTGCTGCTTACCGCAATGGCCTGAAGCCGATGCTGTGCGTAGGCGAAAATCTGGCTGAGCGCGAGGCAGGCAAGACTGCACGCAAAATCAACATGCAGCTCAAGAGCGCTCTGCGTGTTATCGCTCCTGAGGATGCAGAAAACCTTGTAGTTGCTTATGAGCCTATCTGGGCTATCGGTAGCGGCAAGGCAGCAACCGTTGAGGATGCTTTGGAGGTCTGCACCCTGATTCGTAACAAAATCGGTAAAATCTTCACCGAGGATATCGCACGTAAGGTACGTATCCTGTACGGTGGCAGTGTAAATGAAAAGAATGCTGCTGATTTCAATGTCAGCGGTATTGATGGTGTGCTTGTCGGCGGCGCTTCTCTGAAGGCAGAAAGCTTCGCTAAGATAGTACGCAGCTTTTAATCTGGACGAGTGAGTGAGTACCAGCTGCAGGTAAAAGCTACGGCGGTGCATAAATTAGTATGACGCTGAGCTTTGCCAACGCAGCTGGTACTGTATCTCTAGTCTATAAATAAAGAAGATACAAATATGAAAAAACCAGTTTTATTAATGATTCTGGACGGTTGGGGCATTGCGCCTAGCAGCAGCACGAACGCTGCGACTATGGCGAAAACTCCTAATCTGGACAGCTTTTTTGCCAAATATCCGCATACAACGCTGGAGGCAAGCGGCAAGTCTGTTGGTCTGCCTGCAGGACAGATTGGCAACTCTGAGGTCGGACATCTGAATATCGGTGCCGGACGTATTATTTATCAGAGCCTGACGCGCATTGACAAGGCGATTGAGGATGGAGACTTATATAAAAATGAAGAGCTCAGCAGGGTAATGGACGAAACGAAGCAGGCCGGCAAGGCGCTGCATCTTCTGGGACTGTTATCCGACGGCGGCGTACACAGCCACATTGAGCATCTTCTGGCACTTCTCTGCATGGCGAAGGTGAAGGGCCTGACGAAGGTTTATGTACATGCCTTCCTCGATGGCCGTGACGTTGGTCCCAAAACGGCGCTGGAATATATTCAGCAGCTGGAGGAGGGCATGGCGCAGATTGGCGTAGGCAAAATTGCCACCGTCAGCGGACGCTATTACGCTATGGACCGCGACAAACGCTGGGAGCGTGTAGAGCGTGCTTATAAGGCTCTAGTTCTTGGCGATGGTGCGCGTGCTGCGAGCGCAGCTGAGGGCGTTGAGGCCTCCTATGCGCAGGATGTAACCGACGAGTTCGTAGAGCCGTTTGTTATTGATGGCGTGAACGGGCAGATTACTGCCGACGACGGCGTAATCTTTTTCAACTTCCGTCCTGACAGGGCGCGTGAAATCACGCGTGCGCTCCACGATGCAGACTTCCCCTATTTTGCACGTCCGGAAAGCGCTCGTCCTGTAAACTATGTATGCATGACACAATATGATGCGACGATTGACGCACCTGTTGCTTTTCCGCCTGAGGAAATCAACGATACGCTCGGTCAGGTGCTGGCAGAAAACGGTCTGCACCAGCTGCGTATTGCGGAAACAGAAAAATATGCTCACGTAACCTTCTTCTTCAACGGAGGCGTGGAAACCCCCAATCCGAACGAGGAGCGTATTCTGATTCCGTCGCCGAAGGTTGCAACCTATGACCTGCAGCCGGAGATGAGCGCCGAGGAAGTAACGCAGGCGCTTTTGGCAGAGCTGGATAAGGATAAGTTTGAAGCGATTATCCTCAACTTTGCTAACCCCGATATGGTTGGTCATACAGGCGTGCTGGAGGCAGCGATTGCTGCTATGGAAAAGGTTGATGACTGCGCCGGCCGCATTGTCAACAAGGTGCTGTCCGTGGGCGGCAGCGTATGCATTACGGCAGACCACGGCAATCTGGAGAAGATGGCCGAGGCTGATGGCGAGCCGAATACGGCGCATACGACGAACCCCGTACCGTTCATCCTCGTCAGCGAGGAGCAGCACAAGCTGCATAACGGTATTTTGGCAGATATAGCGCCGACTTTGCTGGAGCTGCTTAAGCTTAAGCAACCTGCTGCTATGACAGGCAGGTCGTTAATAGATTTTTGAGGTGATAAAAAATGGCAATGATTACTGAAGTTTATGCTCGCGAGATTCTGGATTCCCGCGGCAATCCGACTGTTGAAGTCGAGGTTTGCTTAGAGGACGGCTCCATGGGCCGTGCTGCTGTTCCCTCCGGTGCTTCCACCGGCGTACACGAGGCTGTTGAGCTGCGTGATGGCGATAAGGAGCGTTATCTTGGCAAAGGCGTTACCAAGGCTGTAGAAAATGTCAACGACATTATTGCAGAAGCAATTATCGGTCTGGAAGCAACCCGTCAGACAGAAATCGACGAGCTGCTGGTTCGTCTGGACGGTACGCCGAACAAGGGCCGTCTGGGTGCAAATGCTATTTTAGGCGTATCCATGGCTGTTGCTAAGGCTGCTGCTGTTTCCGTAGGCCTGCCGCTGTACCTGTATCTGGGCGGCGTAGCTGCTAAGGAGCTGCCGGTGCCGATGATGAACATTTTGAACGGCGGCGAGCACGCAGACAACAACGTAGATATTCAGGAATTCATGATTATGCCTGTTGGTGCAAAATCCTTCAGCGAAGCACTGCGCATGAATGCCGAGATTTATCATAACCTGAAGGCTCTGCTGAAAGAAAAAGGCCTCTCCACTGCTCTGGGTGACGAGGGCGGCTTTGCTCCGAACCTGAAATGCAATGCTGATGCTATCGAGGTTATTCTCGAGGCTACTGAACGCGCTGGCTACAAGCCGGGCAAGGACATCGTTATGGCGATGGACGTTGCTTCCAGCGAATTCTATGTTGACGGCAAGTACAAGATGGCCGGCGAAGGCGTAGAAATGACCAGCGAGCAAATGGTAGATTATCTGGCAGGCCTGTGCGAGAAATATCCTATCATCTCTATCGAAGATGGCATGGCTGAGGATGACTGGGATGGCTGGAAGAAGCTCACCAAAAAGCTGGGCAAAAAGGTACAGCTGGTTGGCGACGACCTGTTTGTTACCAACGAAGAGCGTCTTGTTCAGGGCATCAAGAAGGGCGTAGCTAATGCTATTCTGATTAAAGTAAACCAAATCGGTACTCTGACAGAA
>URVO01000160.1 GCA_900551335.1 uncultured Phascolarctobacterium sp. | reverse complement strand
GGCAAAGCTGGATAGCGTATCATATAAACGCGTCGGACAACCCTTGTTGGCAGACTTCAGCTCAACCGTCTGCATTTCACATTGCAAACGCTGAATTTTGTCAACAAGCTTGTGTAAATCTTCAGTTTGCATACCAATCTGCCTCCTTGACAAGTTTAATTGCTATTCTTAAGTTAAGTTTAGCAACTTTTTGGCAACTCGTCAAGCATTTAGTTGGCAAACTAACAATTTTTCTCTTTCAGTTGGCAAAATCAATCACTTCAAAGGCCTGCGATATAACCTGCTTCTTTTCTGCATCAAAATCCATCAGCAGCACTGCTTCCTCCCCTTCGTAGGTGAACAGCACTTCGCCATCGCTGACAGCAGCGCTCTGCGCGTGGCTGCAGTCCATTCCTTCTGTACCGGTCTGATTGCAGATGATAACAGGAATCTGCGCCTGTCTGCTCAGCTGCTTCCACGCTTCCTCCGGCGGCCCGGCATGACCTCCCGGCGGCCAGGCAGCAACTACAACAGCAAGCTGTGCGCCTGCTTTCGCAATAAGCTGTCCATGCTCTGCAAAATAAGCATCAGCACAGACCATAACGCTCGTATTTATGCCGTCCAAATCCCAAACCGCAAATTCTTCTCCGGGATGCGCCCAGTTCTCTGTTATCCAGGGCACAATCTTCACCTTATCGTGACGATTGCAATATTTGCCGTCAGCGGAAATAAGCACACAGCTATTACGCGGCGTCCTATCATCAACAAAGCCGCAGCCTAAAAACAACCTTTGGCCGTAGCGCCTGCAGGCCTCTTGAAAAGGCAGCAAAATGCCGTTATGGATGGAAGCAAGCTGAAATGGCTTATCGCCGCGCATCATATGATAGCCCTGCAAAGCCATCTCCGGTGTCAGCACCCAGTCCGCACCATGCTGCGCAGCGATTTCCATGCCCTGCAAAATTTTTCGTGCATTATCAGGCTGCGGACCACAGCAATATGCAAAATGTAAAAAAGCTATTTTCAAGTTCATCACCCAAAAAACAATTCACTTCTCAAAAATATTCCGGATAAACCGCTCTGGCAATATTTTCCACAGCATCGACTATGTGCTGGCTTGCTACATAACGATATTTGTCAGAGACGAATTTCAGCTGTCCGTTTTGCACGGCCTTGACATTTTTATAGGCAGGGTCATTCATCAACGCATAAGCGTAGCCGCGAACATCCTTCTGTTTATTATAGTTCCATGTCGGCAGCAAAAATATATCCGGATTGATGAGCACAATCTGCTCCTGACTAATAATTGGTGTAGAGGAATGCCTTGCTGCCTTACTGTTTTCTGTAATAACAGCTGCGCCATTAACCACATGCGCCATATTCAGCATGCTGTCGAGCAAATCACCCTTGCGTCCCATGGCAGAGGTAAAATTAAAGGCTACGGCCACACGCCTTTTGGAAGGCGGTATCCTATTAAGCCGCGTTTCCAGCTCCTTCAGTTGCATATCCATCTTCTGCACCATCAGTCTACCGCGCTCAGGCTCACCGACAGCATGCGCTATGCCGATAATCTTAGCGCACATTTCCTTATAGTTATGCGGACTGCGTGCAACATAAACCTTCACGCCCAGACTATCCAGCTGGTCAACAAAAGCCTTGCTCGTCGCACTTGATACGACAACAAGGTCGGGCTGCATAGCGAGAATCTCTTCCGTATTTTCGTTAAGCTTGCGCCCCACCTTATAGGCCTGAGCCTTTGTTATAAAACTGATGCCGCTGTCGCCTGCCCAACGGCTGTAGGCAGCAATACGCTTTATATCCACGAGGTCAGTCAAAATTTCGTCAGTGCCATACGTCAGCGACACAATACGCTGCGGCTTCTGCTCAAAATGCAGCGTTCTGCCCGCATCATCTATAACTCCATAGCTTTGGGAAGTACTTTCATCAATTAAGCTTGCAGCAGGCGCCTGCGTCTGCTTACAGCCACAGGCTACAAGAGTAACCAGCAGCAAAATCAATAAGCAAAGTTTTTTCATCGTCCACCATTTTCCTTTTTAAAATATGAACTGCTAACCAAAACAAACAATAAGGCATTCTTTATTTTAAAGTATATACCTAGTGTATAGTCAAGCTTATGAAGAAGATTTACGAATAAGAATTTCGCTTTTTAAAGAAAAAACCTGCGCCATGGCAACGCAGGTCCTTCGTTAAATTTTTATTTGTCCAGCTGATGTATAGATTCGCGCTTCATAGCGCACTCCGCGCCATAGGCAGCCTTATCCTCGCAGCCATACCAACGCGCAAAGCAGCCTCCGCCGCAGCGCTTGAAGTCGTCACATTGGCGGCAAAACTCCATAGACTGCGCAATAAAGCTCTGCGTTTTTTCAACTAAGGATGCTTCAATGCCCGAAAAAACATTGCCGATGTAAAAATCATTATCGCCAACCAGCGAAGAGCAAGCGTAAATATCGCCCTTGGCATCGACAAACGCTGCCTCGCCGTTCATAGCATAGCAATGGCCGAAGGTCAAATCGCAATGCTGGCAAAGAGTACGCGCACGCTCCTCCTGCGCAATGGCAATGCGATAGCCTGCCAGCTGCGTCAGCTTATCGCGCTGCGCATACACGCGCTGCATCGCCGCACGCATCTCCTCCGCCGTAGGCGGAGTAAGCAAGCGGCCGCGTCCCTGTCCGCGCAGAATGTCGAACCCGATTTTGCGCACATTGCCTAAAAAATAAGCAAAATCAACAATCCCTTCGAGTACACCAACATTAGTAGAAGTGACAACGCAAGTCAAGCCGCAGGCAATGTTGTTGCGGCGCAGCACCTCAATGCCCTTCAAGATATCGCCCGTCGCCCCATAGCCATTTTTCTTCATACGCAGCTTGTTGTTGACCGTAGGTCGTCCGTCAAGACTTACGCCGATGGCCACCTTGTTCTGGTAAAGGTATTGCGCGATTTTGTCCGTCAGCAGCGAGCCGTTCGTCTGCAGCTGCAAAATCGCCGGATACTTCTGCTCCTTAACATATTCTACCACCGTCTGCAGTGCAGCAAAATTAAGCAGTGGTTCGCCGCCGCTGAACTGGATAACAAATTTTTCGCCGCTGGCAGCCGCCATACGTACTGCTGCCAGTGCAATATTCTCCGTCATCATGCTGCGATCATGCTCGACGGCGTAGCAATAACGGCAGGCAAAGTTGCACTTGCCCGTCAGGCTCAGCACGAGCATTTTGATTTTATTAGTCTGCTTATTCTTCATTTCATTCTGCATCTGCCCTATCCTCCAATTCGCCTTCCATATCCAGATAAAGCTTCTGCAATTCTTCCTTCGTTTCCGGCTTTGCCTGCCACATGCCGCGCTGCTCTGCCTCCAGCAAAATCTCCGTCATGCGCTGCAGTGCCCAAGGATTTACATCACGCAGCCAATTCTGCACCTTTTTGTCAAATGTATATTTTTCGGCGTACTTTTCATACATCCAGTCCTCCATAACGGCACTGGTTGCATCCCATTGGAAGCTGTGAGCTAGCATATTCGCCATATCCGCAGCGCCCTTATAGCCATGCTGCATCAGGCCCTCGATAAACTTCGGATTGATGCTTTCGCTGCGGAAAATGCGTTTGGCATCCTCCTGCACGCTATGCATCACGACGCGCGTCCTGTCGGTGCTGTCGCCGCAGTAGGAACGTGGCGCACTGCCCTTGATTGCGCGCACGGCCGCAATCATGCCGCCATGATAAGCGTTATAATCGTCGCTGCTGAGCATATTCGTCTCGTGGTTATCTTCATTTTTAATCGTGATATCCA
>URVO01000159.1 GCA_900551335.1 uncultured Phascolarctobacterium sp. | reverse complement strand
CCGCCTGCTCCAGTGCATCCTTACGCATATGCATGGGCATTGTGCCAACATGGTCTGCGCGGCCATTTATTCTAACGCTGACTCTCTTGATGCCGACGATTACATCGACTATGCCGATTTGCTTGTCCGCCGCCTCCAACACAGGTCCCTGCTCGATATGCACCTCAAGAAAGGCCTTGATATCACTGCGCTGATGCTCTGCAATCTTCTCCGGCTTCAGTCCGTAAGCAGCCATTGCCTCATAAACGCTGATGCCGTCTGCATCAGTCTGCTTGTACAGGTCCTCTACCGTAAGCTGTCCCAGCAAAACCTTGCCCGTAAACAGGCCCACATGAAATCTTGCGCCCTCTTCATCGTTCGTCGCAATCACTTCCAACGAATAATGCGGCTTCTTTCCAGACTTTTTCAGCAGACGAGCAACCTCAATAGCGCAGACAACACCTGCGATACCGTCGTAAGCACCGCCATGTCCCACGGAATCAAAATGCGAGCCTATCATTATCGTTGCAGGCGTTTCGCCCTCCAGCCTGCCAATCAGCGCGCCGCTGTTATCAAGACGCACGGTCAGGCCTGCCTCCTCCATCAGCTGCTGCAGATAAGCGCAAGCCCTGCGTGCCTCCTCCGTAAACGGAAATCTTGTTACGCCGCTGCCCGGAGTCGCAGTAAATTTTTGCAGCTCAGCCAGCTCTTCTCTGATATTATTGGTAATTTCTGTCATGCTCATAGCGCACCTCGTTCACAAAAAGCGTAGAATACACTCAGTTTCTACGCTTTTTTCATATGATATTATTTTATCTTTTTAAACAGACGCTTAGTATTCGCCGTCGCCAGCGCCACCAGCTCCTCATACTCCATGCCCAGCACCTCTGCCGCATTCCGCGCGGTGTATTCCACATAGCCCGGGTTGTTGCGCTTGCCGCGGAACGGTACAGGCGTCAGATAGGGACAGTCGGTTTCGAAAAGCAGCAGCTCCTTAGGGATATACTGCATAACCTCGCGCACCTTCTGCGCATTCTTATACGTCGACGTACCGCCAAAGCCGAAGTAATAGCCGCGCTTAGCCAGCTCCTTCGCCATCTCCAGCGAACCGCTGAAGCAATGGAAGACAGCCTGCACGCCCGTGATTTCCTTTTGGAACAGCTCCAGCATATCGCCATGCGCATCACGGTCATGAATAATAATCGGCAAATCAAACTGCTTTGCCAAATCCACCTGCTCGCAGAAAATACGCTTCTGCACCTCGCGCGGCTCGTTCTCCTTCCAGTAATAGTCAAGGCCGATTTCGCCAATCGCTACAACCTTCGGATGCTGCGCCCACGCTGCCAGCTGCTCAAGATAATTGTCGGCAATACCCTTGAGATTTTCCGGATGATAGCCGACAGCCGCATAAATAAACGGATGCTTTTCTGCCAGCGCCACAGCCTTCGCTGAGCTTTCTGCGTCACAGCCGGGATTGACGATGCCGTCCAAGTCCTGCTCCAGCTGCGCAATCAGCTCCTCGCGGTCAGCGTCAAACGCCTCGTCGTCTAAATGTCCATGGGAATCCCACAAGCCAGTTCTACTCATAATTTACCTCACATACATAAACACGTTCAGATAAAGCTGCAGGAAAAACAGCAGGCTGAACATCACATAACGGAAAATAGCCGTCTTACGTGAATAATATTCGCAGCCGGGCAGATAAAACTCTCGCGGATTCTGCGGATTATAAACAATTTTACGCGGCAGCTTCAAGGTAAAGCCACGCTCGATAACTTCCTCGTCCTTGCTTCTTTCGCCCTTCGCCTCGTTCAAGGCCTCGCTGTACTCCACGCCGTCCACCGTATAGGTGAAAACAGGGCAGAGCTGCTTGCCGCGCGACCAGCTCGTCTTATAGCCGCTGATTACTGCGCGCAGCTCCGTCGTGCAGATATTCTGCAGCTTAGGGAAATAACCCTTCCAGAAAATGCGCACTACACTGAAAAGATACAGCAGCATCGCCAGCTTAATCAGCCATACCATGCTTTTGAACATATACAGGTCGTAGCCGGGATAATTCTTCGCCAGCCATGCATGCGGCAAAAGGTAAGGGATCAGACTGCTGACAAGAACCAGCAGCATACAGATACCGATGAGCAAGTAAGGACGCCAATATAAACGAGAGAATAGTTTCTCAGACATAGTAACGCTCCTTAAAAACTATAAACTAAGTACAAAAGACTGCCGAGAAGGTGCCAGATACGAGCAAAATCGACGACGGCGTACTCGAGGTACGTCTAGAAGATTTTGTGAAGTAGATGGCGCCTTATTCGGCAGTCTAACTTTTTATTTTACTCTGCTGCCAGATACCAAGTTCTGCGGATCAACCAGCGCCAGCTTGCCCTGTCCGTCGGAAGCGCACAGCAGCATGCCGCAGGACTCAATGCCCATGAGCTTTGCAGGTGCCAGATTGGCGACAACAACAACGTTTCTGCCTACCATCTGCTCAGGCTCATAGTATTGGGAAATACCGCTGACGATGGTGCGTACTTCATTGCCGATTTCTACCTGCAGCTTCAGCAGCTTTTTGGATTTCTTCACCTTTTCTGCTGCGAGAACCTTGCCTACGCGCAGGTCAATCTTCTCAAAGTCAGGGAAGGCAATCTCCGGTTTAATCGGCTCCATAGCAGGCTTTTCTTCCTCCTGCGGTGCAGGAGCAGCAGCCTTATGCTCATAGCGCTTGCCGCCGATAATGGTTGCGCCGTCCTCTGCGATTTCGATACGCGGATAGAGCGGCTCGCCCTTAGCAACCTTCGTGCCGTTTGCCAGACCGCCCCAAGCAGCGTCAGCCAGCAGGAACTGCTCAGGCACAGCCAGACCAAGCTGGGTGTAAATCTTCGGGCTGGTGGTCGGGATATACGGGCTGATAAGAATAGCCACAATACGCAGAGTTTCTGCGAGGTTATACATAACGGTTTTCAGACGATCAGCCTTCGCTTCATCCTTTGCGAGAATCCACGGGCCGGTTTCGTCGATATATTTGTTAGCGCGGCTGATTAAAGCCCACACGCCCTTGATAGCGTTGTTGATTTCCATATGGTCCATAGCCCATACGTATTTTTCTACGGTTTCCTTAACCAGAGCCTTCAGCTCATCATCGATAGGTTCGCTGGCACCGGCATCCTCCACAATGCCGCCATGATATTTTTCAATCATGCTGACAGTTCTGTGCAGCAGGTTGCCAAGATCATTTGCAAGGTCAGCGTTTACACGGGCAATCAGCGCATCACGGGAGAAGTTGCCGTCGCTGCCCAGGTTGATTTCACGCAGCAGGAAGTAGCGGATAGCGTCAGCGCCGAACTCGTCAATCAGGCCCAGCGGGTCGATAACATTGCCCTTAGATTTGGACATTTTGTCGCCGTCGACTACGAGCCAGCCATGGCCGTAAACCTCCTGCGGCATCTCTAGGCCCATAGCGTGCAGCATAATCGGCCAGATAATCGTATGGAAGCGCACGATTTCTTTGCCTACGAGATGCAGGCTTGCCGGCCAGTATTTATGGAAGAACGCATCATCTACGCCATATTTGATACCAGTCAGATAGTTCAGCAGAGCGTCGAACCATACATAAACAACGTGCTTCTTGTCGAAGGGAACAGGAATGCCCCAGTCGAAGGTGGTACGCGTAATGCACAGGTCCTCAAGGCCTTGCTTAACGAAGTTAATCATCTCGTTACGACGGCTTGCAGGCTGGATGAAATCAGGATGCTCTTCGATGAATTGCAGCCACCAGTCCTGATATTTGCTCATTTTGAAGAAATAGCTTTCCTCCTCCATCTCTTCAACAGGACGATGGCAGTCAGGG
>URVO01000158.1 GCA_900551335.1 uncultured Phascolarctobacterium sp. | reverse complement strand
TTTTAATAGCAGTCTGATCTTTAGTTAATTCACTGTAATAGGTTCTAAAGGTATAAGCATTTTTGCTGTCTTTTCCATAATAGCCGAAGCCAAAATCTTTGCGCTCCTGATTATAGGACTGGTCTTGAGTGGACAAACCATAGGTAGTGCTAGTAGATGCAGCCTTTGTCTCCAATTTTTCTTTCATATAACCAGCAGTAATATCTAAACCACGATTATCATCAAAAGCATAGTCAATATCTGCATTAAGATATTGCTTATTACCGAATTGATTAGTGTTACCAGGGCTGCTAAAGCGTTCGCGTACCTTTGTGCGACGACCATCAATCTTTACTGCAACCTTGCCTTGACGCCCAGACGCATAGTTAAAATACTCGCTGATTTCTTTGGAGCCAGTGCTAAAGCCAACTAAAGCATTCGGCTTGCTTGCTTTTTTCGTGATAATATTAATTACGCCGCCCATAGCCTCAGAGCCATAAATTGCACTACCTGCACCACGGATAATTTCAATTCTTTCTACATCAGCCATGTTGATACGATTCAATACATAAACATTTTGTGTAGCCGGAGTATCCTCATCAGCCATACGCTTGCCATCCACAAGAATCAAGCTGTGCATAGTATCCATACCACGAATCATAACCTGGTTACCAGTCATGCCAAAGCTTTGCACGTCGATGCCAGTTGCATATTTCAACGCATCCTGTACACTATAAGCACCCATTTTTTTCATTTCATCCTGCGTTACAACCTGTACTGCAGTCGGCACTTCCTTTTTCTCAATCTGCGTCTTCGTCGCGGTCACAACGTAATCTGCACCGCTGTATTCATCATAATTGTCTGCCTCCGCAGCGAAAGCCATATGGCCAACTGCGCTGACAACGCAGGCAGTAAGTAAAGCTATTTTCTTTTTGTTCAACTTTTTCATAATGCACCTCTTTATAAATATTTTATTTGGTATATTCCACACCCGTAAAGTAAGCAAAAGCTAACCCACGGGTAAAAAATATCGTTAAAATTTATTTTCTGTCGAACCACACGACAAAATCACCGGCAGGCTTTTCGCCCTTCTGTTTGCGCTCCAGCGGTGTGATTACGGCAACCTTGAGCTCAGGGCGCAAAGCTTCCAGCTTTTGCGTCGTACCCAGATGAGCGTCGGAATGGAAGCAGCCGTTGATATGCAGGATCTGCATCTCTTTATGTGCGTCACTAAACGCCGCAATGCTTTCGGCCATTTTGTCATCCTTCAGGCATTGCGCCGCATACACGGCGGCAAGACGCTGCGGAGGCATTTTCATCGGCGCCTCCGGCGAAGTCATCTGCGCATAGAATTTATCCTTATATGCACCCTCGAGAGCATAGGTATGCTTAGGCAAAAATTGCAGATACTGCTCTTCAATCCCAGCAACTGAACCATTATTCTTCGCTACGTGCGCCGCAAGAAAGCGCGGTACGTTAGCCGCAACAACGGGCATTTTCTTTTCTTTGGCAAAATTTACCAGCGGCGCATAATCCGTACGGTAATTAGGCCAAGGGCGGCTTGCAGCGAGAAAATCTTCTTCGCTCAGAGTATCTGCCAAAAAGTTATTTAACTTACTTTGGTTATCTACCTCAAACATTTCCATGGATAAGGCCAGCTTATCGCCCTGCAATTTATGCATAGCCTGCAAAAGCTCGGCCTCTGCTTCATGGATTTCTCCTTGGTCATGGAATTCGCCAAAGAAAACTACGTCATATTTTTGCAGCCTTTTCGCCAGCTGTGCGGCGTTCAGTTCCTTGCCGCTGCCTGCGTCGCTAAACTGCGCCGCGCTTGCCGCACCTGCACCCATGCACAAAAGCGCCATGCCTAAGGCGATTGTTTTGATATATTTATTCATAAGCTTCTTCCTTTCAAAATAACCCCTAGTAATGCATTTACTCCGTCGCCGTATAAGGAAAGCAAACGGGATAGCTCGTCCCCTGCGCCTCCACATGCATAATCACAGCCTTCACGTCGTAAAGCTCCTCAATCACAGCCTGCGTGAACACCTCGTCCGTCGCTCCGTCCGCCATAATCACGCCCTTTTTCAGCGCAATCAGGCGCTCGCTGTAGCGCGCCGCATGATTCAAATCGTGCAGCACCATGATGACCGTCAGCCCCATCTCCCTGCGCAAGCGCACTACAAGCTCCATCAGCTCCAGCTGATGATGCACATCTAGATAGGTCGTCGGCTCATCGAGCAGCAAAATCTTCGGTTTCTGCGCCAGCGCCATCGCCAGCCATGCACGCTGGCGTTCGCCGCCGCTCAGAGTATGCACAAGGCGTGTGCGCAGCGCCCCCAGCTCCGTAAACTCCAGTGCCTCTTCAATCGCCATGCGGTCCTCATGATTCAGACCGTCGAAAAATTTGCGGTACGGCATGCGTCCATAACACACAAGCTCCTCCACCGTCGTACCGCCGGGAGCATTAGCGCTCTGCGCCATCACCGCCAGCGTACGCGCCACCTCCTCGGTCGACATCTTGTTGATATCCTTGCTGTCAAGATAAACAGCACCGCTCGCAGGCTCCAGCAGACGGCACAGCGCCTTCAGCAGCGTCGACTTGCCGCTGCCGTTCGGCCCGATAATCGTCACTATCTCCGGCTTATCCACGTCCAGCGTCAAATCCTTGATAATCGTGCGCTCACCATATTTGAGCGTCATTCTTCTTGTATGTAAGGTCGGGTTATTCATCTTCAGCGCAGCCTCCTTTTCAGCAGATAGAGGAAGAATGGCCCGCCGATGAAGGACATAAAAATGCCCACAGGAATTTCCAGCGGACTAAACAGCGTCCTGGCCGCCGTATCAGCCAGCGTCACCACCGCGCCGCCGGCAATCGCCGCACAGGGCAGCAGATATTCATGGTCACTGCCGATTAAAAGGCGCATAATATGCGGCACAATCAGGCCCACAAAGCCCAGCATACCGGCAACGCTGACCGAAACAGCTGCCAGCAGCGCCGAAAGGAAAATCAATATAGTACGCATCCGCATCACGCGCACGCCAAGGCTCTTCGCCAGCTCATCGCCAAGCTGCAGCGCGTTCAGCGAGCGTGCGCAAAGAATCGTACCGATAATGCCGATTGCGCTATAGGGCAGCAGCATCTCGACATGTCCCCAGCTGCGCCCCTGAAAACCACCTGCCATCCACATCACGGTTCCCTGAATACGGTCACTGTAAAAAACGTTCAACGCGCTCATACCGCCGCCGAAGAAGGTCGCAATCGCCACGCCTGCCAAAATCATACGCAAGGGGTTAATGCCCTTCTCCCACGCGAGGAAAAAGACAATGCCTGTGGATATTACCGCGCCGACAAAGGCAGCCACCGGCACCAGCGCCGACTGCTCCGGAAAAAGCAGCATAATAATCATAGCGAACAGTCCTGCGCCGGCACTCACGCCGATAATGCCGGGGTCTGCGAGCGGATTATGCAAAACGCCTTGCAGGTTGCAGCCTGCCAGCGCCAAATTGGCACCCACGAGCACCGTGACTATCGTGCGCGGCAGACGGATGAGGTTCACAATGCGGTCAGTATCCGCATCTGCTTCGCCTAACAGCGCCGCCCACGTTTCGCTCACCGAAAGGCTCACCGTGCCGCTGCCAATGCTCACGAACACGCCCACGACGAGCAGGATGCACAAGCCGAAGAACACCGCTATACGCATTTTTTCTTTAGTTTTGGCATCATTACTCATCACTTAACGTCTCCATACATATATTCCTTCATAATCTTCATTGCCTCAATCGTGTGCGTGCCGGGATTAACCGTGAACAGGCTCGGCGGCAGCTGGTACACACGATTATTTTTCACTGCATTCACG
>URVO01000157.1 GCA_900551335.1 uncultured Phascolarctobacterium sp. | reverse complement strand
TATTAAAGCTCATAAACAATCTATCATTGCAGAATTTTTGCGTCAGGCTGAAGCAAACGATGATAAATTGCGCGAAAATGAATTGCGTAAAAAAGTGGAGATACAAAAAAACAAGGCAAAGAAGCTCCTTGCCTTGTATGACGGACGAGATGATTTAATTTTAGATGCTTATAAAGATGCTAAAAGAACTCTAGACCTGATGGAAGTAGAATTAGCTTCTTTTGTGCAAAGTGATAATACATCTATCGATAAAGAAATTTTAGAAGTGTTTATTGACTCATTCCTAATGGAAACAGGACATTCAGACGTTTATTTAAAGAACTTCTTTACATCCCTTGATGTAAAAGTTGTAGTAAACAAAATAAACGCTGAAATTCAGTTGAATCTCAGCGTTTTGCCATTCGTGGTAGCGCTAAAGGGAATCGAACCCTTGATTTCGCCTTGAGAGGGCGACGTCTTAGCCGCTTGACCATAGCGCCATCTGGCTCCGGGACTAGGACTCGAACCCAGACCGAATGATCCAGAGTCACTTGTGCTACCATTACACCATCCCGGAGTGTTCGTTTGATTGCTCATCGGAACGAGTATTATTATAGCAGGTTATGATGAGTTTGGCAAGGGGTTTTTGCAAAAAAAATTAACTTTTTTTCTGAAACCCGCAAAACGTAGCTCTGACAAGCGTTTGCAGCAAAAAATTACAATAATATCACTGTAAAAACGCTGCGGATATGTTACAATAGAAAATAGATTTTTCGGGAGGCGTAATTAATGCATCAATATTTATTTTTTATAGGTGACTTTCCTGTGCGCATGTACGGCCTGATGCTGTGCACAGCGATTTTTTTGGCAACAGGCACGGCATACTTCCTCGCCAAGCAGGATGGCCGCTGGCATCAGCACGTTCTTGATATCGGTATTTATGGCGGCTTTGCCGGACTGATCGGCGGCAGGCTGTGGGACGTGTTATTTTTCGATTGGGATTACTATAGCCATCATCTGCTGGAAATTCCCTTCGTCTGGCAGGGCGGCATGGCTGTGCAGGGCGGTATGCTTGCCGGCATAGCTGCCGGCATTGCCTACTGCAAAATGCACGACATCGACTGGGTAGAGTTTGGCGACATCATAGCGCCCTCGCTGCTCATAGGCCAATCCATCGGCCGCATGGCGAACCTGCTCAACGGCGATGCCTTCGGCACGCCTACAGGCGGCAGCTTCGGCCTGCTTTATCCTGAGGGTACGCTGGCCTACAAGACCTATGGCGCCGTGCCGCTGTGGCCGGCAGAGGTTTGGGAGGGACAGCTGGATGTTGTCATCTTCGCCCTGCTGCTCATCTTCCGCACGACGAAGCATGCCCGCGGTCAGGCGCTCTGCATGTACGCCATGCTCTACTCCGTTGTCCGCTTCTTCCTTGAGATGCTGCGTGGCGACTATGCGGAGCCGTGGCTCTTCGGCCTGAAGTCGGCGCAGGCAACAAGCCTGGGCTTCTTCCTCTTCGCTCTCGCCTGCTTCATTTACTGCGGCTGGCTGGAGAAGCACAAAGCGCAAAAACCGGCGCCACAAGCCGCTGCGAAAAAAAATCGTAAAAAATAGTAAAAAAGTAGTTGACAACTTCATCACTTTCCGCTATAATATCATTGTTGCTTGAAACAACAGCAACGCTGATGTGACTCTGTAGCTCAGTTGGATAGAGCGTTTGACTACGAATCAAAAGGTCGCAGGTTCGAATCCTGCCAGGGCCACCACTTGAAACTAAACTCTGTAACTTCGGTTACAGAGTTTTTTTGTGTACAAAAAGTTACATTCTGCTTATCAACATAAAGTTTTTTCTACAAACATATAACAAAAATCTTCCGAATGCCTTGCCTAAAAACGCTTCATCCCGTATAATTAATACATAAATTTTCCGAGAGGGGTCGATATGTATATGGAACGTGAAAGCTTTTCTTCACGTATAGGCTTTATCCTTATTTCTGCGGGCTGCGCTATTGGTTTAGGAAACGTATGGCGCTTCCCCTTCATCACAGGTCAGTACGGCGGTGCTTCCTTCGTGCTTATCTATCTGTGCTTTTTGCTGCTTTTGGGCCTGCCCATCATGGTAGCAGAGTTCGCCGTTGGCCGTGCCAGCGTACGCAGCGCCGCCAAATCCTTCGATGTGCTGGAGCCGAAGGGAACTAAATGGCATCTTTATAAATATGGCGCCATCGCCGGCAACGTCATCCTCATGATGTTCTACACCACCGTCAGCGGCTGGATGCTGTATTACTTCTATAAAATGGCTGTGGGCGGCTTTGTCGGCCTTGATGCTAAGGGCGTCGGCGGCATCTTCGGCGCACTGCTGAGCGATCCGGTAACGATGGCCGGTAACATGATTGCCATTGTCCTCGCCTGCTTCGGCGTGTGCTATCTGGGCGTAAAAAACGGCGTAGAGCGCATCACGAAAACAATGATGGCCTGCCTGCTCGTGCTCATGCTGGTGCTTGCTGTCAACTCCATCATGCTGCCCGGCAGTGATGCCGGTCTGAAGTATTATCTCTATCCTGATTTCAACAAGGTTGTGGAGCATGGCGTGCGCGAGGTTGTCTTCGCCGCTATGGGACAGGCCTTCTTCACGCTGAGCCTGGGCATCGGCGCACTCGCCATCTTTGGCAGCTACATCGGCAAGGAGCAGCGCCTGACGGGTGAAGCGATGTATATCATGGCGCTGGATACCTTTGTGGCGATTGTTTCCGGCCTGATTATCTTCCCTGCCTGCTTCAGCTTCGGCATTCAGCCTGACGCCGGCCCGAACCTGCTCTTCATCACGCTGCCCAACGTGTTTAACTCTATGAGCGGTGGCCGCATCTGGGGCTCGCTCTTCTTCCTCTTTATGCTCTTCGCAGCTATGTCCACCGTTATCGCCGTGTTCGAGAACATCACCTCCTGCATCTGCGACCTGACTGGCTGGGAGCGCAAGAAAACCATCCGCTACGGCATCGTCGCTATCATCCTGCTGTCACTGCCCTGCGTTTTTGGCTTCAACATCTGGAGCAGCTTCCAGCCGCTCGGCAAGGGCACCTGCGTGCTGGACCTGGAGGACTTCCTCGTCAGCAACAACCTGCTGCCGCTGGGAAGCCTTATCTACCTTGGCTTCTGCACGAGCCGCTATGGCTGGGGCTGGGATAACTTTATCGCCGAGGCCGACACCGGTAAGGGCGTGCCCTTCCCGAAATGGATCCGCTTCTATGCAACGTATATTCTGCCGCTGATCGTTCTCTACATCTTCCTCAACGGCTACTATGCGTTCTTCTTTAAATAAGCATATATAACGAGCTTTAAGCTGTCGCACTAACCCTGCGGCAGCTTTTTTCTTGTAATGAAGCTTGCTAAATCAAAGTAAATAGCGTATACTATTAATATTATTCATACAGTAAGGGAGTCGATATTTATTATGGAACGTGAAAGCTTTTCTTCACGCCTGGGCTTTATCCTGATTTCTGCCGGCTGTGCCATTGGTTTAGGCAACGTCTGGCGCTTTCCTTTTGTCACAGGTCAATATGGCGGTGCATCCTTTGTGCTCATCTACCTGTGCTTCCTGCTGCTTTTGGGCCTGCCCATCATGGTAGCAGAGTTCGCCGTTGGCCGCGCCAGCAGACGCAGCCCGGCAAAATCCTTCGACACGCTTGAGCCGAAGGGTACTAAATGGCATCTGTTCAAATATGTCACCATCGCCGGCAACATCATCCTCATGATGTTCTACACCACCGTCAGCGGCTGGATGCTCTACTTCCTCTATAAAATGGCTGTCGGTGATCTTTCCGGTCTTGACGCTCAGGGCATCAAAGGCGTTTTCGGCGCTCTGCTG
>URVO01000156.1 GCA_900551335.1 uncultured Phascolarctobacterium sp. | reverse complement strand
AAGAAATGGGAGAAATAAGATGCAGGAACTTGATTTAGAGACTATTCGCAAGGACATAGACCGCATGGACCAGCAGCTCGCAGAGGTGCTGGAGAACCGCCTGCAGCTCGTGATGCAGGTGGCTGCCTACAAAAAGGCTAAGGGCCTGCCGGTAAAGGATAAGGCGCGCGAGGCCAAGGTTATTGATAAGGTGGCAGGCTTTCTGGAGAATAAGGATTATTCTGTGGCCGTAAAAAATATTATGCGCGGCATTATCGACCAGGCCTGCGTTTTGGAGGAAACTGCGCTGGCTGATGGTGCCAATAATTATGAATATCAGGTTGGCTGCTTCGGCCCTGAGGGTTCGTTTACGCATCAGGCGCTGCGCGATTATTTTGACGGCAAAAAATATCACCGTCATCACTACAACACCTTTGAGGAGGTTATTGCCAGCGTGACGGATGGCAGCATGGATTATGCTGTTCTGCCTATCGAAAATTCTTCTACCGGCGGCATTACCGAGGTATATGACCTGCTGCGCCAATATGATTGCAGCATCGTCGGTGAGCAGTGCGTCAAGATTGAGCAGAACCTTTTGGGCTGCGAGGGCGCGACGCTGCAGACGATTAAGACTGTCTATTCTCATCCGCAGGGACTCAAGCAGTGCAAGGAGTTTTTGCGCGATTATCCGGAAATCGAGCAGGTGCCGTACTTCAGCACGTCTAAGAGCGCGGAGGAGGTTGCCGAGAAGCAGGATATTACGCTTGGCGCTATCGCCGGACGTCAGGCTGCAGAGTTGTATAAGCTGAAAATTATTGCTCCGGCGATTAACAGCAACAGCAACAACTATACGCGTTTTGTCATTATCGCGAAAAAGCCGGAGATTTCTGCTGATGCTAACAAGATTACGCTGCTGGTCGCTGTGAAGCATGAAACCGGTTCGCTGTATAAGATGCTGGCCAGCTTTTATCACATGGGCCTGAATATGCTGAATCTGGAATCGCGTCCGATTGTGGGCAAGACCTGGGAATATTTCTTCTATATTGATGTGACAGGCAACCTCAGCGACCCGCTGGTGGCAGACGTTATGGACGAGGTGCGTGAGAAGAGCACCTATTGCAAGATTTTGGGTAATTACCGTGCCTATGAACGAAAGGATTAAAATATGAAGCATTACGGATTATTGGGCGGCAAGCTGGGACACAGCCTGTCACCGCAGATTCATGAGCTGTTCTTTAAATATACCGGTATAGAGGGTGACTACAGCCTGTGGGAAACGCTGCAGGAGGAGCTTCCGGCACGCATGGAGCTTTTGCGCAAGGAGTGTGCAGGCAGCAACGTGACGATTCCGCATAAGCTGCATGTTATGCCACTGCTCGACAGCATCACGCGTGAGGCGAAGGCTATCGGTGCGGTGAACACGATTAAGTTTGGCGAAAATGGTGCTGAAGGCTATAATACTGATTACTTCGGCTTTGGCAGAATGCTGGAATATAATGATATCGACGTGCATGCAAAGCGTGTCGCTGTGCTGGGCACTGGCGGTGCGGCACGTGCTGTTGTCAAGTATATGGCTGATAAGCGTGTAGGCAAGCTGTATCTGGTTACGCGTGATGTGGCGCATGTTGATAAGGACTTCCTCAAGCTGGCGCCGAAGTGCAAATTTATTGATTATGATGGCCTGGCAGCTCTGACCGGCGACGTGATTGTCAATTGCACGCCGGTGGGCATGTATCCGCGAGTGAACGCTGCGCCTGTTACGGCAGAGGAAATCAGCAACTTTGATGCTGCTGTGGATTTGATTTATAATCCGTCGCAGACGCTGTTTTTGAAGCAGGCAGCAGAAGCGAAAATGAAAGCCGTCAACGGACTTTTTATGCTCGTGGCGCAGGCAGTAGCGGCGCAGGAAATCTGGCAGAGCGAAAAATATGACAGCGAGCTTATTGTGCGGATCATGCAGGAGCTGGAGAAGAGCATATGAAAAACATCGTGTTGATTGGCATGCCGGGCTGTGGCAAGAGCACCTTCGGCAAACGTCTGGCGAAGCGCCTGCAGCTGCCGTTCTATGATGCCGATGCTGTGCTGGAGGAGCGCGAGCAGCGCACTATCAAGAGCTTTTTTGCGGAGAGCGAGGACGCCTTTCGTACAGCAGAGACGCGCACGCTGGCGTATTTAGCGGAGCTGGACGGAGCGGTTATCGCGACAGGTGGAGGCGCAGTGAAGCGCGCCGAAAACATGGAGCTGCTGAAGCGCGGCGGCATAGTTGTTTTTATCGACCGCAAGCCGGAGAATATACTTGGTAGTATCGATGGCGACGAGCGTCCGCTGCTTGCTGACGATAAGCAGAGAATTTTTAATCTGTATGCGGAGCGTATTGACCTTTATCGTCAATATGCAGATTGTATTATAGAAAATAATGGAGATTTTGGCGGCGTGCTGCGCAGGCTGCTGCAGATGGCAGAGAAGCTGGAGGGATGAAGATGCGTAGAATTTTAGTTTTGAATGGGCCTAACATCAACATGCTGGGCATTCGCGAAAAAAATATATATGGCCGTGAGGATTATGACAGCCTTTGTGCTTATATCCAGTCGGCGGCTGACCGTCTGGGTGTGCAGGTGGAGCTGCTGCAAAGCAACTATGAGGGCGATATCGTGACGGCGATTCAGCAGGCCTATGGCAAGTTCGACGGCATTGTTATCAATCCTGCTGCGTTCACGCATTACAGCGTGGCGATTCTCGATGCCTTGAAGGCGGTCAACCTGCCTGCTATCGAGGTGCATATCAGCAATATCCACCAGCGTGAGGAATTCCGCCATCATTCGGTGACGGTGGCAGGCTGCGTAGGCCAAATCTGCGGCCTTGGCTTTGCCGGCTATGCACTGGCGCTGGAGGCGCTGAGCGTTTACGAAGCAAAATAACATATAATATTTTTCCTAAACAGTCTGCAGAGCCTTGCTTTCGCAGGCTGTTTTGCTATAATGAAGGTAGGGTAATATTTTGCTGACGGAGCTATTTGATTAGAAAAATTTCGTAATAGTAAGAAAACGTCGGCTTGTAAGCTGGAGGTGACATTATGAGTAAACGTGTAGTAATAGTTGGCGGTGTGGCTGCCGGTATGAAGACAGCAGCGCGCTTACGCAGGCTGGATGCAGAAGCAGAGATTATTGTCTTAGAGAGAGGACCGCAGCTGAGCTATGGAGCGTGTGGCTTCCCTTATTTTATCAGCGGTGAGGTTAAGAGCATGAACAGCTTTGACCATACGCCACAGGGTACTTTGCGTGACAGCTCTTATTTTGCAGCTGTTAAGGGCGTAGATGCCCGCTGCGGCTGCAATGTGCAGAAAATCGACAGAGAGCATAAATGTGTGCATTATGTAGAAAATGGCGAGCAAAAGCAGCTGGCTTATGATGTGCTGGTTTTGGCAACAGGCAGCACGCCGGTGAAGCTTCCCTTGCCTAATGCAGATGCTGCAGGTATTCACAGCTTCTGGTTCCCTTGGGATGTTGAGGCAGTGGATAAGGAAATTGCTGAAGGCGGCGTGAGGGACGTAGTTATCATTGGCGCAGGCTTTATCGGTCTGGAGTTAGCAGAAGCCTTTGTGCGTCGCGGCCTGCATACCAGCGTGCTGGAGCAGCAGGACAGATTGCTGCCGCAGCTGCTGGATGACGATATGGCTGCATTGCTGCTGCGTGATACAAAAAATCCTTTACTGGATATTTATCTGGAGGAAAGAGCGGGAGCCTTTGCTGTAGAAAATGGCAGAGTGGCCGGCGTGCAGACGGATAAACGGTTAATACCGGCGCAGCTTGTTATTGTTGCTGTCGGCGTGCGTCCGAACGTAGAGCTGGCGCGTGAGGCAGGTCTTGCTAT
>URVO01000155.1 GCA_900551335.1 uncultured Phascolarctobacterium sp. | reverse complement strand
GTGTCCACAGGCTCTTGTCGACCATGCTGCCGGAGGTGTCCAGACGCACGCCTGCCAGCTTTTTGCCCAGCTTACGCGCAACAGCCAGAGAGGTGTTTACGCAGTCATTGTCGAAGTCAACGAGAGCGATACGCGCGATGGACGGGTCAACATATTTATCAAAGGCTTCTGTAGCAGCGACAGTGTCGCCTTTATAGGAAGCGATGAGTGCATGGGGGATAGTGCCCAAGCCTCTGCCGCCGGCAGCAAGTGCGTTAGCGTCGGTGGAGAAGCCGTGGATGCCGCCTACGAGAGCTGCATAGCCGTCGGATTCCTGGGTTTGGTAGATATCATAGCGTGCAGGGAAAAAGAGCACCGGTTTGCCGTTTGCAGCCTTAACTACCTTGCGCACATTGGTCGCAATGCGGCTCTGGCGAGCGAGAATGCCCAGGTATAGGGTTTCCAAATGCGCAAAATCAGCATAATCGCCTTCAATGGTCATAACGGTTTCCCATTCTTCAACCTCGTCGCCGTCATGCAGGGAGTGAATGATGATATTTTCCGGATGGAATGCACATTGCTTAATCAGTGCGATAACCTCATCGGTACCGCAGACAACAACGTTGTCACGAGCAAATACCTGCATCAGCACACGCGGATGATAGTTGTCACCATTTAAAATTTCCTCAGAACGCAGGAAATAAGCGTCTGTATAGTAACCCTCTTTAATTTTTTCTACGGGAAAGCTGAAGCTTTCCACAGGTTTTCTGTTAGTCATATATAGCTGCCTCCTAAAAATTTCTAAGAAATTCACTTTTAAAAGAACATTGTCTATTGAATGTGATTAAAAATATGATACAATAATAAAGCGGAACTGGCAAGCTATTTTTCAAAAAAATCTCATTTAAGGCGCGACTTCCTTAAAGCTGGCCTGTTTCTGGTAAAAACCAAGGACTTAGGATGACTAGAATGCAAAAGGCTAATAAAAAATATACCGTACTGCTGCTGTCTGCTCCCATCGGCTCCGGCCATAAGCTGGCGGCTGAGGCGCTGGAGCAGGCGCTGGGAGAATACAGCGAGGTACGCGTAATACATGGAAATATCTTTGACTTTTTCCCGCATTGTTTAGGTACGGCGTTTTTGAGTACCTATCTGTGGGTATTGAAATGCTGTCCATGGCTCTACAAGCTGGCGTACAGCTGGGGTAATAAGCAGGGCGGCTCGCTTTGGCTGCGTGGCCTGCTGAACAGGCTGCTGGCGGCGCTGGGACGCAGCTATATCAATAAGGTGAATCCCGATGCTGTCGTGGCGACGCACGCTACTCCTGCCGGTATCATCGGCTATTATAAGCAGCAGCATCCGCTGTGGCTTGGCGCAGTCGTGACGGACTTCACGATTCACCGCTGGTGGGTTTGCGACGGCGTAGATACGTATTTTATCGCTGACGAGCTGCTGCGTAGAAAGCTGGGGACGACGGCGGAGGTGCAGGCCTTCGGTATTCCGGTGCGCAAGCAGTTTCTGCATCACGATAAGGCGCAATGCCGTACACGCTTCGGCTGGAGCGAAAGTGAACGCGTGTGTCTGCTCATGGGCGGCGGCGAGGGTTTGTTGCCCATGGAAAAGATTATCGCGGCCCTGCAAAAGGCGAAGGTAGCTAACCTGCGCCTTGTTGCCGTGACAGGCCACAACGAGAAGCTGGCGGAAAGTCTGCGCGCCAAGTATGGCGACAGCATGGAGATTTACGGCTTCCGCGAGGATGTGCCGCAGCTGATGGCCGGAGCCGACATGGTTATCAGCAAGGCCGGAGGCCTGACCTCAGCGGAGGTGCTGGCATCGGATATCGAGCTTGTTATCTACAAGCCGCTGCCGGGACAAGAGGAGGGCAACGCAGCCTTCCTGCACCATTACTGCGGTGCTTTCGTGGCGCATAATATCGACGCGCTCGTGCAATATATCAAGATGGAGAAGCCGAAGCCGGAGCAGATTGCTGCTCGCAGGGCGCACGCCCATCCACAGGCGGCACAGGAGATTGCTGCCTATATCATGCGCATCTTACAGGGTGCTGATGCACGCTAAAATACCATTTCTGTCTATAATAAGAGCGTTTTTGCTATGATATTTTTCAGCAAAAAGCGCTCCGGACGGAGGGAGATTTTTCGTGCAGCAGCACCTTATTTTTCGTATGCTGAATTTTTTTACTTGACCAATATGGATTTCATTACTATAATGGAAGAAAATCGCATATTATGAAGGCTGTGGCATGAAGTTCCGCTCTGACTGCATAATCATGTAGAAAACAGGAGGAGTGTGACTTTATGACTAACTTTTATCTTGCCGCTGTTTGTGCCGTAGTCCCCGGCTTGGGGCGCAGCACTATTTTCAAGCTTATGCAGGCTGCTTATGATGCACGCCGGATTTTTTATGCCGATGCCGCGTTTCTGCGCAGCACAGGCTTATGCACCGAGGATGCCATCATCAAGTTTATCAGCAACCGTGATGAGCAGCTGCCGCAAAGGCTCGAGCACTTCTGCCGCCAGAACTGCGTGCGACTGCTGACGTTGTTCGACGAGGCTTATCCTGCGTCGCTCAAGGAAATCAGCGACCCGCCGCTTGTGCTTTACGTGAAGGGCGAGCTGCCGACAGAGCCGTATGCTGTGGCTGTTGTCGGCTCACGCAGCTGCACTGCCTATGGCGAGCGTGCCGCTGCGTATTTCACGCGGCTGCTGACGCTGAAGGGCTTGCCGATTATCAGCGGCGGTGCGCGCGGTATTGATACTGCGGCGCATAAGGCCTGTCTGGAGGCGGGTGGCAAAACTGTCGCGGTGCTGGGCTGCGGCATTGATATTGCTTATCCGTCGCAAAACCGAACGTTGTTCGCTAAAATTGCGCAGGGCGGCGGTGCTGTCATTTCAGAGTACGCGCCGGGAATGCAGCCGCTTTCCGCAAACTTTCCGGCACGCAACCGCATTATCGTGGGCCTTTCACGTGCAGTGCTCGTTGCTGAGGCTGGCAGGCGCAGCGGCGCGGTGATTACGGCGAATATCGCGGCTGACGAAAACCGTGATGTTTACTGCGTACCCGGCAACATCTTCGACGGGACGAGCGCAGGCTGCCATGAGCTTATCCGTAACGGCGCCAAGCTTGTCGAGGAGCCGCAGGAGCTTTTGGACGATGTAGCAGGCTGGCAGCAGGCCATGAGCTTAAAGGCTACACAGCCGAGTATATTTGACTGTCCTGTACCGATAATCGCAGCGCCTAAGCCTGTTATCAAGATGACAGAGCTGGGCACGAAGCTGCTGGAGCTTTTGCAGGATGGTGCCAAAACGTTAGAACAGCTCACAGAGGGCAGCGGCGTAAGCTTTGCGCTCGTGAGTATGGAGCTTTTAGACATGCAGGTGGCAGGGCTGGTCGCACAGGACGCGGCGCAGCGCTACTACCGCAGGTAGGGGGATAGATTAATGACGAAAAATCTTGTTATCGTGGAATCACCCACGAAATCCAAGACCATTGAAAAATTCTTAGGTAAGAATTTTACGGTAACTGCTTCTATGGGACATCTGCGTGACCTGCCGAAGAGCACCTTCGGCGTCGACGTAGAGCACGACTTTGAACCCAAGTATATCAACATCCGCGGCAAGGGCGAGCTGATTAAGGAGCTCAAGACCTTGGCTAAAAAAGCGGATAAAGTTTATCTGGCAACTGACCCTGACCGCGAGGGTGAAGCAATCAGCTGGCATCTTGGTCATATTCTGGGCATTGCGCCGGAGGACAAGTGCCGTATTGAATTTCATGAGATTACCAGCACTGCTGTCAAGGACGCTATCAAGCATCCGCGTTCCATTGATATGGATATGGTCGACGCACAGCAGGCACGCCGTATTCTCGACCGCATC
>URVO01000154.1 GCA_900551335.1 uncultured Phascolarctobacterium sp. | reverse complement strand
CCGCCGCAGCCGGAAATCATAGTTGCCATAACCATAATACCAAGTAAGAAAGCCAATAACTTTTTCATGAGAGTTCCCCTCCTTAAAAATTACACATGAGCTGTGATTCAACGTCAAGCACAGCCACACATTTTACCTTTCATATTCGTCAAAAAAAGTAAAATTCCTGCAAACTCTTTCTTATTTTAAGCATGTATACAGAATACATGAGCATAAACATGCACTTTTATTGGAAAATCCCACCACATTCTCGTTTATTAATACAGTATTTTCGTATTTTTTTGCGTGAAATCATTTCGTTTCAGATAGTTTTTGCGTATTTTCGTAATCTATGTTACAATATGAGTGTTATGTTTATTGCTTTTTGGCAAAGGCAAATAAACAGCTGAGATTTTTATAAGGAGTGAAAGATAATGAGTTCCGGAGCTTATTCTTTAAGACTTGCACGTACTCTGTACGACAACGTTTATCATGCAATGCTGTATAACGAAAACCAACAGCCTATCGGTGATCTGGAGATTATTCCGACCATGCCGACAGACCGCAGCCAGGTTCCCGAGGATGCACCTGAGGTTCCTGCTTACCTGCTCGTCATCGTTAAGGACGCTGACATCAACAAGGACAACCTTATTGATTTTGAAGAGCGCGCTTCCTATGCCCTCTTAAAACGCTTCTCCACAGAAGTTGTCAACTTCCAGCACTGCAAGTTCTACTATCCGTCCCCTGCCTTCATTTTTGAACAGCCGGACGCATTGACCAACCAAATGCAATAACAGCAAGCAAAAAGAGCTGCTGCACTACCAATCCTAGTGCAACAGCTCTCTTTTTATTTTGTCACTTCTTCAGCGCCAGGCTGCGAATCGACACATTAACGTTCTTCACCTGCATAGCTGTCATATATTCAATTTTTTCCTTAACCTTCGACTGCAGCTGCTTCGTCACCGCAAAGAGCTTTTCGCCATAATAAATAATAATTTCGATGCTGATGACAATACCCTTGCTGTTGTCGCTGCGGCGGCGCACCTTGATGCCTGTAACCTTCTGTACGCCTTCAATCTTGCCGGCAATAATGCTGATTATATCCTCAATTGCGCTATCCGCAATCAGCAGCTTGCCGTAAAAGCTGAACGACGGACGCACAATGCTGCGGTCAGCCTCCTTCTCCTGCTTGCGCTGGCTGGAGAAAATATTATAGGGCAAATCCGCAAAGTAACCAGTAAAGTGCGGCTTCAGCTCTACAGTCGGCACAGGCACGATATGCTTGCCGTCATGCAGACGTGAATAGCGCGCCTTTTTGATTTCTGCCTTGCTAGCAATCTCGTTGATATAAACCGTCTTGACCGGCTTCGGCAGCTGCAGGCGGCCGACGATTTTGTTAATCATATTATCTGACGTAGCAATAATCAAAAGACGATGAATATTGCTCACGGCCAGTGCCTCACGCACCACCTGCGCATGGTCGTCGCTGGTAAAAATTGCACGCTTGACTGCCTGTATTCTGTTGTCTTCATTTTTCGCCGAGGTTCCGGCCAGAATCTTCGTGCCCTTAATCAGCAGGCCGTCGTCGATAATCGCATCACAGCGGTTATCGAACGCCACGCCAATCGCATGATGGCTCTTGCCTGTACCGCTCGGTCCTACAAAAGCAACTACTTCCATTCTATAACACCCTTTACGTCTTCATAGCGCACCGGCCACAGCCCCAGCTTCGGCGGAAAGCGGTCGGGAATGCCGTGAAAATCACTGCCGCCGCTCGTCAGCAGGCCACGCTCCTGCGCCAGCTTAAGCCAATGCTCTCTCGCCTTGGCGTCTGCACTGGGATGCCACACCTCAATGCCGTCGAACGGCTCCTCGCTGAGCAGACGCTCCGGCAGCGTCCAATCCTCCAGCTCCGACGGATGCGCAAGGACAGCAATACCGCCAGCCTCGTGAATCAGCGCCACCGCCTCATGCGGCGACAGCTTCGGCTGTGGCACGTAGGCCGGACCGCCGCGACGCAGCAAAGCGTCGAACACGGCCTGCACGCTATTAAAATATCCCTTCGCCACCAGCGCCTTCGCCACATGCGGACGGCCTACGGCGCGATTATTCGGGTCGCAGGCGTCCACCTCTACGTGGTAGCCAAGCTTATCCAGCTTCTCCAGCATCGCATAAAGCCTATGCTCACGCGCATGACGCATCTCGTTCATTTTTTTGTGCAGCGCCTCGCACTCCATAGAAACGTGGTAGCCAAGGATATGCACTGCGTCGTCCTCATACTGCGTGCCCAGCTCTACGCCCGTAAGCACGCGGATTTTGCCGTTATGACGCGCCGCTGCTGCTCTTGCCTCCTCGATACCGTTCCACGAATCATGGTCAGTTATCGCCATAACGCAGATGCCCTTGCTTACCGCAGTATCCACAAGCTGCGTCGGCGTATAACGGCCGTCGCTGAAGGTGCTGTGCATATGTAAATCAACTAATCTTTCCATTACAGCATACCCGCCAGCTTAATCAGCGTCAAAGTGCCAAAGCCTGTGCCGCCTTTCACCTTTACGCCCTCAGTCTTTGTTGCCGTCGAGGTGCCGCCGATGTCAATATGCGCCCAAGGCAGGCCCTTGTCTACAAATTCACCGATGAACAAGCCGCCGGTAATCACGCCGCCAGCACGGCCGGCGCTGTTCAGCAGGTCGGCCACGTCGCTTTTAATGGCTTCCTTGCATTCGGGCAGTGCAGGCAGCTGCCAATAATTTTCGCCTGCATATTTGCCTGCCAGCTTCAGCTGCTCCACCAGCTCGTCATTATTAGCTACAATGCCGCTCGTTTCGTTGCCAAGAGCAATGATAACCGCGCCTGTGAGCGTAGCGATATCAATAACCTTCTTTGCACCCAGACGGCAGGCATACCACACACCGTCAGCGAGCACCATGCGGCCCTCCGCATCAGTCGAAACAACCTCAATCGTCTTGCCGTTAGCTGCACGCACAATATCACCGGGACGCTGCGCTCTGCCGTCAGGCATATTCTCTGCGCAGGCCAGCACGCCGATAACGTTGCACGGCAGTCCCAGACGTGCAATCGCACGCATAGCGCCAAGCACATCGGCAGCGCCTGTCATATCGTCCTTCATCTCGCCCATATTATCGTCCGGCTTAATGGAAATGCCGCCGCTGTCAAAGGTTACGCCCTTGCCTACGAAGGCAGTGTACGACGCATCGCCTGCGCCGTTATATTGCAGCGCGATCATACGCGGCGGATTCTCGCTGCCACGGCCAACGGCGAGTATTGCCTCCATGCCTCTGTCTTGCAAGAGCACCTCGTCGAGCACCGTTACCTCCAGCGGCAGCTCCTTGCCCATAGCCAGCGCCGCATCCACCATCACCTGGGGCGTAACGACATTGCCGGGGTTATTGACAAGGTCGCGTGTAAAGCAGACTGCTTCCGCCTCAATCTCTGCCACCTCGACGAGCTTAGCGCTGTCCTCGGCGCTGCTTAAAAGCTTCACAGCGCACAGCGGTGCTTCCTTCGCCTCGCTCTTGAAGCTGTTGAAGGTGTAGCCGCCGAGGAACAGGCCTTCAGCCAGCGCCTGCGCATAAAAGCCACGCTGAGGGTTCAGCAGAATCGGTGCAGCGCACACCGCCTGCCTAGCCTTCGCCTTGTGCAGCGCTCTGGCAGCCTCGCCGGCCGCCTTGCGGAAGTTGTTCGGCTTGCAGTCGCTGCCCTCGCCGCAGCCGGCAATAAGCAGCTGCAGCAGACCGCCTTCCGTCGGCAGAACAAAGCTCGTCAACGCGCCCACATCATAAACATCATCATGCGCAGCAAGATAAGCCTCCACTGCCTTCGCTACATTTGCAGGCAGCTCCAGCTGCGGCACCGCCGGTGCGCATTCCTTACACAAAAACAGC